>NZ_VOZI01000011.1:0-134693 GCF_013419835.1 Acinetobacter sp. YH12052 | reverse complement strand
GTAATTTCAAATCCAAAATTCTATCGAAAATATGAGCAGAAATTAGGTATTGCTCAGAGAGCCAGGAATAAGAAGCGTGTTCGTGCATTACACGCCAAGATTGCAAATAGTCGAAAAGATCATTTGCATAAAGCAAGCACCAAGCTTGTGAATGAAAATGCATTGATTATTGTAGGTGACTTGAGTGCTAAAAAATTAGTAAAAACCAAAATGGCAAAATCTGTTTTGGATACAGGATTTTCTGCACTAAAAACAATGCTCAAGTATAAGTGCGAGAACGCAGGCGTATTGTTTGAAGAAGTCCAAGAAGCCTATACCACCCAAATCTGTTCGTGCTGCGGTGAGATCACCTCAAGTAGTCCAAAAGGTAAGACAGATCTTGGAATAAGAGAATGGGAGTGCATGAGCTGTGGTACAGCTCATGATCGAGATATAAACTCAGCTCTAAACATTCTTGCGCTTGGGCATAAGCGTCTAGCTGTAGGAATCACCCTCTTTTAAGGGGGTGAGGATGTCAAGCTGAGTGTAGTTTCAATGCAAAGCGACCATTGCCTATCAAATATTGGGACCGGGCGGGCTATGTGATCTATTGTGCGTCGATTTCAAAATCTTTATCGCCTTCTTATCGGGTGGGGTGGTTTTGTCTTCCACCACATTTGCAACATTTGCGTCCCAAATTACTTTTGCAAAATAATTCGGTGAATACGCCTTTGCAGTTAGGACTTGCCGATTTGATTTTTAGTCGTGCGTATCGCCAACATCTTGCTGAATTGCGTCCTAAATTAATGGTGCAAGTCGAGCAGTATCGTCAGTATATTTACGATGCTTTTCAAGGGGTTGATATCCGTCTAAATCGGCCTCAAGGCAGTTATGCACTGTGGTTGCAGATGCCTGAACAAATAGACAGTTTGGCGCTGTATTACCATGCGCAAAAACGTGGCATCAATATTGTGCCAGGTTTAATTTTTGGTGAGGACAATCGTTATAACAATTGTATTCGCCTAAATGCAGGGCATGAGCTATCGACAGAAATTCAGCAGGCCATTTTATTGCTTGCAGATTGGGTGCGTAAGGAATGCAGAAACACAAATGTCATCTAGATTAATGAGTCCATAAAGCATACAAAAAAAGCCTGCATGCAGCAGGCTTTTTGGGCTTAGATTTTTGCCGTTAAAAATCAGCTTTCAACACGATACGATAACGCACGTTTCCTGAATGCAAACGTTCAATCGCTTCATTCACCTGAGACATGGGATACATTTCAATTTGTGGTGCAATATTTTGACGTGCGGCGAATCGAAGTAATTCACGCAGTGCCGCAGGAGAACCTGTTGATGAGCCAGTGACGGATTTAGCACCACTGATCAGCATTCCTGCGGGGATTTGCATCGGCTCAAGTGCTAGGCCGAGCATGTGAACGCTTCCATTCGGTGCCAAAGTCGAAAGGTAGGCTTGCCAATCCAACGTCACATTGACCGTGCTTAAAATCAAATTAAACTTCCCACGTTGTGCTTTAATTGCAGCAAGATCACGACTATTCACCACATGGTCAGCACCCATGGCTTTAAGTTCATCGGTTTTATCTAAGTTTGAGCTGAACGCGGTAATTTCACAGCCCCAAGCTTTGAGCAGTTTAATCGCCATATGACCTAAACCACCAATGCCGATCACGGCAACATGGTGAATGGCCTGAATTTGGTGCTGTAAAATGGGATCAAATACCGTAATCCCGCCGCAGAGCAGAGGACCAGCACTGGTTGGATCGAGATCATCTGGAAGCGGAATAACCCATTGCCAGCCAGCACGGACTTTGTCGGCAAAGCCACCTGCATGACCGACGATCGTCGCTGTCTTGGTTCCAGTACATTGGACTTGGCGACCATCGATACACGGGTCACAATGTTGACAACTTTCTGCTGTCCAGCCAATGCCTACACGCTGTCCGATTTTCAGTCCTTTGGCTTCGCTGCCGAGTTGGGTAATGGTTCCAATTACTTCATGCCCTGGGACCACAGGATAAACCGAAGATTTCCAATCGTTTTGGATAATAGAAATATCTGAGTGACAAAGACCGCAATACTCGACTTTGACTTCAACCTGATGGGCTTGTAATTCACCTGCATCAAATTGGTAGGGAACAAGGGCTTCACCACTGTTCATTGCTGCATAGGCTTGAATTGTATTGTCACTCATTATTCTATCCTTTATGTTTTGAGGTCATTCTTCGTGCGTGTATTTAAAGTCACAGTGATTTTCATGATCATTGACCATGCCGATAGCTTGCATCAGAGCATAGCACGTCGTCGGGCCGACAAATTTAAAACCATGCTTTTTTAATGCTTTGGACATTGCCTGACTTTGATCGGTTTGTGCAGGGGCGCTGCGATATTCAACTACATCATTATTGGCAATTTGACCTTCGACAAAACTCCAAAGAAATTCCACAGGATGAATCCCTTGGGCTTTTAACTGTTGCCATGCTTTGGCATTATCACGAATGGCAGTGAGTTTGCCGATATGGCGAATCAAACCTGAATCTTGCAATTTTTCTTGTAATTGTAGGTCACTCAACGCTGCAATTTCGGCAATGGGATATTGAAAAAAATGCTGCTGATAACAGGCCCGCTTTTTCAGCACAGTAATCCAAGACAGCCCTGCTTGTTGTCCTTCAAGACACAGCATTTCAAAGAGATGCTGCTCATCAAAACTGGGTTTAGCCCACTCAGTATCGTGGTAGGCAATATATAAAGGATCTTCGGAGCACCAAGCACAGCGTTGTATCGTCATGTTGAATGCTCCTTTTTGACTTAAATTTTAAAGACAGTCCATTGATCGTTTTTATTGTCCCAATACAACAGTTCCGCTTGATCGAGATCGGCAAATTGAATCCATACATCTTTACCTGATTTGTCTGCGTAGCCGGTGCTGATGAGTAATGCTTCTTCAGTAATCTCCATGATCCAGCCCTGATAAGACTGTCCATTGAGGCTGATTTTTTGTTGATTACCAGATTCTGCAAATTCCACCAGACGATTGATCAACGCTTCTGACATGTATGTTTCCTAAAATTAACGTAAATACGGATAGGGGTTAACGGCATTGCGACCTTTACCACCCAAGTAAATGCCATAATGCAAATGTGGTGCAGTATGTCGAGCATTGCCAGTATTACCTACATAGCCAATGACATCACCTTTTTTGACATAGTCGCCGACGTTTAAGCCACGTTTATGACCATCAAGATGCGCATAATAATGCCAAGAACCTGCGGGCCCCATAATCCATATCACTTTACCACCCAAATTGTTATTACGTAAGTCAGCAACTAAACCTTCTGTAGCACTGAGAACTTTTGTTCCACGTGGAACAATAATATCAATACCTTCGTGGCTTCGTCCTTGGCTACGCGCTGCGCCCCAAGTATCCTTGAGCGCACTTCGTTTGACTTGATGAACAGGAACAGGCAATTGATTGGATAAACGCATGTTTTGTAATTTTTTCACTTCATGAGCAGGCAATGTACTGCCTGATGGTTTGGGTGGAGTCGACGTACAGGCGCTGAGTAAAAGCAAAATAAAACCAATACCGCCGAACAACCCTTTGCGAAGCTGAAAAAATCCTTGAGTCACATTTGTCCCTATACAATTGATGAGCAGTTCAAAACTATGGCATAGAATGGCTTTCGAGTTCTAGCGTAGAAATGAGTTTTTTCATGGCGGTTGGAATACCGAGTGCAGTGGCTTGTATCGGGGTATACCACTGTGCGTTGCATTCAATCGCTAAATGCTCTTTTTGATCGGCGGCAACGCTAAACACTGTAGCCTCTAAAAGCCAAGTGAAGTGGGTGAAGCTATGTGATATTTGCACTTGAGTGGTGGTAGGTTTCAGACCAAGCTGCTGAGTGTGGGATTGAAACTCATGGGGTTGATCAAAAATAGGTAAACACCACAGACCACCCCATAGCCCGCTATTCGGACGTTGTATCCACAGCCATTCTCCTGCAGATTGAATCAGAATGACTTGAGCTTCTCTTACAGGAACAGGCTTTTTAGGCTTTTTATACGGTAATTCAGTTTCTAAACCTTGAGCATGTGCTTTGCAGTGCTGTTGCATGGGGCAATATAAACAGAGCGGCTTTTTCGGCGTGCATACCGTTGCACCAAGATCCATAATCGCTTGGGTATAATCGTGGTTGCGTTCAATGGGGCAGAGCTCTGTCGCCAGTTGCCACATGGCCCGTTCATGTACAGGTTTCGATAAATCATCTTCAATAGCAAAGAATCGAGACAATACTCGCTTGACGTTGCCGTCCATAATCACGCCATATTGTCTTAAACCCAAAGACATCAGCGCACCTGCGGTAGACGGGCCGATGCCTGGTAGTTCCATCCACTGCTCAAGATTGATTGGAAAATGTCCCTGACGTGCAACAATACCCGCGGCTTTGTGTAAGTTCCGAGCCCGTGCATAGTAGCCTAAGCCAGCCCAATAGGGCGCCACATCATCCCAAGAGGCATGGCCTAAATCTTCAACAGTCGGAAATCGTTGAATAAATCGATCAAAATATTGTAAGACGGTTTTGACTTGAGTCTGTTGTAGCATAATTTCTGAAACCCATACTTTGTAAGGGTCATCCTTCACTTGCCACGGTAAGTCATGACGACCATGGACATCAAACCAGTCGAGAAGGGCATCAGAAAAGTTAAACATGCAATACAGTCAAAGTTGAAAAAACCTGCCTAGTATACATCTTTCAATAGGCATTCTTTTTGTTCAAAACGAAAACTGTATATCAGGGGAAATGCAAAAATAGTGGCCATCAAAAAAGGAGCCGAGGCTCCTTAGTGAGTGTAAATTTAAAGTTTAGCTTTTAAAGCCCCAGCGGGTATCGAGCGCCAATGTTTGGTTTTCATAACGTGGAATAATGTGAATATGCACATGTTCAGTGGCTTCGCCAAAAACTTGTCCATCATTAAACCCAATATGAAAGCCAGTAGGTTGATAGCGTAAATTTAATTCATTACGCGCTTGTTCAAGTAAGGACATTAAACTTTTACGTTCTTTATCAGTAATTTCAAAAAATGAACCAACATGACGTAGTGGGACAATGACAGCATGCCCTTTAGACAGTGTATGTGGTTCAGGAAGTACAACACCAAAATCATTTTTTGCAATCACGTCATATTCGTCAAAATTGCAATATGGACAATTGAGTTCTGTCATTGTGCTCTCCTCATTTTTATAAATTAAATATTGGTAGTGGTTCTTATGGCTTTACGAACCAAGCTGGCGTGCTAACAAGGCATACATGGCCGCTAAACTTTGCTGTTCTGCAGCAGCGTTATAAGCTAAATCTACGCCGTTGGCTTTGGCACGTTCATCCGCCATCGGGTTGCTAAAGCCGTGTTTTGCGCCTTCAAAAATATTGATTTGATACTGCACTTGGGCAGCATCCATTTCATTTCTAAAGGTTGCAACATCATCTAAGCTCACCATCGAGTCGAGCTCACCATGTTGCACTAAAATCTCTGCTTGGACTTGTCCTGTTTGTGCAGGAGTCGCTGTAGCAAGTGTTGCATGGAAGGTCACCACAGCTTTTAATGCAGCACCTGAACGAGCTAAATCCAGCACGACTTTTCCGCCATAGCAAAAGCCTATAGCTGCGAGTTTATCTGCATTTACTTCTTTTTGCTGTGCCAAAGTGTTTAATGCAGCAGACGCACGGGTCACAATGGTGTCGGCATGATCAAAAGTTTGCATCATCCATTCATAAGCTTGCTTGGCATCTGTGGTGACTTTTTTGTCACCATACATATCCAAAGCGAAAGCAGCATAGCCTTGTTCAGCCAATTCGCGCGCACGTTGTTCGGTATATTCATTGCGTCCCCACCATTCAGGGGCAACTAACACACCTGCGACTGCAGTGTCTGACTCTGGTGCGGCAAAATAGCCAAAAAGTTGAGTTCCATCAGCTGCTGTATATTGAATTTCGCGAGTCTTAATTTTAACGGTCATGGTCAAATCCTTATGTGCGGCTACACAGTTGATGGAGATTTAAAATAAAGGGAAATTGGTTTTTGTGAAATAAATATAAGATATCAATGTGAATTTTAAGTCAAATCAATCAAAAAAATTGTAAAAGAAAATAATGGAAAGAAGAAATATTGAGGAGCACCGAGATTTGTCGATGCTCCTAAAGAGAGTATTGTTATTTCGGGAGAACTTCAATGAGCTCTACATCAAAAATCAGCGTGCTATTTGGCTCAATGACGTCTGCTGAACCAATTTGACCATAGCCTAAATTTGCAGGAATGAAGAAGCGATATTTTGCACCTTCTTTCATCAACTGTAGACCTTCTGTCCAACCCTGAATGACTTGACTCACTTGGAACATCGCAGGTTGGTTACGTGCAATTGAACTATCAAAAACAGTGCCATCAATTAAGCGACCTTCATAGTGAACTTTCACTGTTGAATTGGCTTTAGGTGACTTACCTTTGCCAGCTTGAATGACTTGATACTGCAGGCCAGATTTCGTGACCTGAATGCCCGGTTTTTTGGCATTTTCAGCAAGGAAAGCTGAACCAATGGTGGCATTCGCATCCGCTTTTTGCTTCAGTTCAATCAGTTGTTTCGCTTCGGTTTGCTTTTTATATTGGGTTAAGGCACGGGTCATTTCTTCATCTGTTAATGACGAAGCTTGACCTTTAGATGCTGCCTTTAAACCTGCAACAAATGCATCAATATCCAAATCCTTAATGGATTCAGCATTACTGCGTCCCATTAAATAACCAAAACTATAACCGACTTGTTCTGCAGCACTACTTTTATTACTGACATCTTTGGCAAATACAGTGCTTGAGCAGAGTGCCAAACACAACATACTGATCTGTAATTTCATGACCGAGTCTCAAAATAAAGCAGGAGAGCGAAAAGCTCTCCTGTACCGGTTTTATTATTTAACTTCAATGAGTTCTACATCAAAAATTAAAGTACTGTTCGGTGGAATCGTTCCCGGAACACCTTGAGCACCATAACCGAGGTTTGAAGGAATATACAAAGTGGCTTTGCCGCCTTCTTTCATTAACTGTAGACCTTCTGTCCAACCTGGAATCACTTGATTCAATGGGAATTCAATTGGCTCGCCGCGCTGTACTGAACTATCAAATACAGTGCCATCCACTAACTTACCTGTGTAGTGAACTTTAACAACTGATGTGGCTTGCGGTTGTTTACCTGTACCTTCTTTCGTTGTTAGGTACTGTAAACCAGAAGCAGTGGTTTTAACCCCAGCTTTACTTTTGTTTTCTGTTAAGAAATTATCGCTGCTACTTTGTGCTTGCTTATTGCTTTCGAGCTGCTTGTTTTGCATTTCTTGCTGGAACTCAGCATATGCTTTTTGTAATTCTTCTTCAGTATATGCAGGTTTTGCACGAGCATGACCCGCACGAACGCCAGTGACAAAGCTATCAATATCTAATTCTGGAGGCGTTTGATGGGCAACTTCATAACCAAGTGCATAACTGATTTTAGCGACAGCAGAAGCATTGGCAGCTGGTTGAGTTGATGTTGCTGATTGCGTAGCAGGTGTTTTAGTTGCATAGTAAACAGGAACAAGTGCGGCACCGCCGAGTAATACAGCGACAGCGATAGGTAGGGCCTTACTCATATATTTTCCCACAATTATTTTATATGTAAAAAGTTGCTGAAATTCTAGCAGACTTTTCCTGTTCAGCGCTTACCTATCTCTATGATCAGGTAAGGTGCAGGAAAGATCATCATAGTCATGTTCTTATTTTTATACTATAACGGTATGAATATATAAAACATTTTTTATACAGAATGATGCATGCAACATAAATTTCGCAAATAAAAAAAGCCACCGTATTTGGTGGCTTTTTTGTTGAATAGGCTTGAATCAGTCTTGGTCTTTTGAAGCTTTATAACCATAAGAATAGTTATAGCCATAACCATAACCATAACCAGCTGAGCTACGTTGAATGTCGTTTAGAATAATACCATTGACCTTCACACCCACTTGTTCAAAGCGGTTCACGGTTAACTCTAGTTCTTTCAACTGAGTTTTCGCATAACGAGCAATCACCAGATTCACGCCAGCAAATTGCGAAATAATGATACCGTCTGTCACCGCAAGTACAGGAGGGGTATCAATGATCACATGATCAAACATCGGTGAAATCAAATCTAAGAATTCTTTGAATTTACCAGAACTTAAAAGCTCAGATGGGTTAGAAGGGTTCTTACCGCGAGTAACAACACTTAAATTTGGAATTTCAGTGGTTTTAATGATGCTGTCTAGATCACGCTGACCATTTAAATATTCAGAAAGACCTGGTTGGTTGTCATGATTGAAGTATTTGTTCAAATAACCACGACGTAAATCGGCATCAATAATTAAAACACGTTTATCGCTTTGCGCAAGAATCGTAGCTAAGTTGGTTGAAATAAACGATTTACCAACTTCTGGTGCTGGCCCCGAAATCATGATCAGGTTATTTTTTGCAGATGTCAGTGCAAAGTGAATGGCAGTACGCATACTGCGCAAACTTTCAATTGCAATATCATCGCTATTTTTAACCGCAAGTACAGGAATGGTCTTTTTCTTCTTCAGTAACTTGATGCGACTTTCTTGAACAGGCGAACGTGGCACAGTGGCATAAACCGGAAGATCCAGATTATTTTCAATTTCTGATGAATCTTTGATCCCTGAGCGTAGCATATTGCGAACTAAAGCAATGAGTACACCAATAAAACCGCCTACAAATAACGATAAAATCAGAATAATTAATTTTTTAGGCTTGATGGGTTCAATTGGCTCTACAGCAGTATCGACAATACGGACATTGCCAATTTCACCAGCTTTGGCAATACGAAGCTGTTGGTAAGAGTTCAATAATGCAGTATAAAGTTGTTGTTTTACTTCAACTTCACGGTATAGCTGTAAATAACGACGTTGTAAGTCTGGTAATTTTTTTAAGGTGGTATTTAGTTCACCAATTTTGCTATTGATTGCACCCAATTGAGCATTCATTTGTTGCATCACTGGATGCTCACTGGTGTACTTCGCAGAAGCTTCAGCAACTTTTTGCTCTAATTCAGCTTTTTGAGTTTCAAGAGTGACACTTTGAGTTAAATAGAGTTCAGATTCTTTAGTGACATCGACAGTATTAAACTCTTGACGGAATTTGTTAAATTCACGTTCTGCGACATCAAGCTGTTGTTTCAATTCAGGGAGTTGTTCATCCAAGAATTTTAAAGTTTGTGCACTTTCAGCAGAGCGTCTTTCAATATTTTGATGGCTGTAGGCTGCTAAAATGGCATTTAAAACTTTTGTAATATGTTCTTTATCTTGGCCTTGATAGTTAAGGCCAAGCACGCCCGTCATTTTACCTTTTTCAGCAACAGAATAATTTGCCAAAATACTGTCAACTGCTGCAGGTAGAGACTGCTTTTGAATTAAATAGTCGTCTTTGAATTGATCTTTGCTATAAATTGAGATTTCCCAAAGGCCTTCTGCTGTACGTAAAGAATTTTTTTGGTTCAATGGTGCTGTTAAAATTGTTTGTTCAGTCTGAAGATCAACTAAAGAAAATTTATTTTCTTGAAACTGTAGGCCAAGATCCTTGTCGCGATATAGTGCGGGGATATCAAATTGGCGGATTTCAAAACTTTTTTCATCGTCTTTAAAAGTTACTGATTTATTTTTATATTCTGTGACATATTCATGCGGGGAAAATAAGCGATCAATAAGTGAATTCTCTGTACCCGAAACTTTAAGATCAAGATGCAAATTTTGAATCACAGTACCTAGAACTAAGCGTGATTTTAAAATTTCAATTTCTGCTTGAGCCGGTTGCTTTTGATCAATCATGCTTGATAGATCACCCAAGAGTGCTGCTGAAGTTCCTTTACTTTCCTCAACCTGTACCAGTGCATTTACTGCGTAGATATCAGGCGTGGTTCTTAAATAAAGCAGGGCACAAACGAGACTTAAAATTACACATAAAGCAATTAACTTCCATTGTGCAATCAGAGAGAAAAATAATTCTTTTAAATCAATTGTATCTTCTGTATTGGTATTTTGGCTCATAATCGTACATCAAAAGTTAAATATGTTTAGTCCAATCCGCAACGCAAGATTGGATCAGTTCTGAGGTCTGGTCAAAAAAAGCTTGATCGTGCTGATAGGGGTCAGGCACATTTTTACTTTGCCAATGACCTAAACGAAAAGTCTTTCCCTTTGCAAATGGCCATGTCTGTTCAATATGCTTTTGTTGATTTGAACTCATGACCAAAATTAAATCTGATTTTTTGATCAGTTCAGCATTTAATTTTTGGGCAATATGTCCACTCATATCGATGCCAATTTTTTGCATACAGTATTGAGCTTTTTCATCTGCTGCATGTCCAATAATACCTGAGATTCCAGCTGAATAAATATTCAGGTCGGGATGATCTTTTTTTAGGAGATACTCCGCCATAGGACTTCGGCAAATATTACCTACACAGACCACCAAAATATTTTTAAATAACATTATTGGCCCAATCTGTCCAAGTTATAGATGATATTTGAGAAAGGAATCACTTGATTGATTACACGCTGCCAGCGAGCTAAACCAGATGCATCAACATAGACAATATCATTGCTGCGCATTTTGAACTGGTTAGCGAGCCCAAAGTCACCGATACTGGTTAAATCTAAATGGTAAATTTCAGTCATCGGGCTATTTACATCGCTACGCACTACGTAGATTTTACCTCGACTTGCTGAAAGTGAGTTAATACCTAGACTTTCACCTAGGACATCACTTAAGCTCATGCCTTGTTCACGCATTGGTAACGATTGGTTTTTGCCAGACTCTCCCATCACATAGATTTTTTGGTTTTCACGTGAGTTGACATAAATTGTATCGTTAGGCTGTATGAGTAGATTATGTAGTGAATAGCCAGCCTTTTCTAACTGAATGCTATTTAAGTTGTAAGTTTGTCCTTGGCGTACCAAGGTAATAGACGTATTATCGCCAAATTGCGTATTCACACCGCCAGCAAGACCAAGTGCAGTATATACGCTGGTAGGTTGGTCGGTTAGATTAAACTGACCACCTTTCATTACATTACCTTGAACCGAAAAACGTTGTCCTTGGTAGGAAAGAACGCGAACAATCACATCTGGGGTTTTTAAGTAACGAGCAAGTTGGCTACGTAACTCCTGATTGACTTTTGTTAGGGATTTTCCTGCAGCTTTATATCGACCAATAATAGGGAATTGGATATAGCCACTTTGATCAATTTGGTAGCCGTTAGAAATAATGGCATCTTGATTGTTAATTGTATTTGTTGGGGGGGTTATTTCGGGATATGCCCATAAATAAATAGATAAAATATCACCTGAGTTTAGACGATAACTTTTTTGTTGTTGATTGAATAGATGGGCAAAATTTTGCTGATTTACTTGGGCGGGTTGAACAGCAACTAAATTTTCTTGAGTTAGTTTAATAACATTGACTGTCGAGCCTAAATCAGTCTGAAATGTGCCTTCTTTAGGAAGGTCATAGGTTTGTAAGCCTGAAGTAATGGCACAACCCGTCATACTTAGACTCAAAGCTAACATACAGCTATAACGATAGTAACTCACTCGAATACAAATCCTATTTATAAAATATTTGAATCATTGAATTGAAATACGGGTTTAAGTACCCAAATTACTCATTTTAGAATGTTAAGTTTATACTATTCACCTTGTAGAATATAGTTTTACATTTGTTTTAAATCGTAAGTTTAATCAACACTTGTATGGATGAATATCTTTTTAAAGATCTAGTTGTTATTTGAATTTTTTTAAATATACAAAGTTGGTTTTATAGGGTGAATTGTTTAATCCTATAAATATTTTTGATTAAAATTACAGTCCTCATAGAACATCATTACACAATCGAAATTTGATTTTCTGATATAATTTAACGCTATTTACAACATAACGATGATTGATGATTCATCGATGACATAGGCTTCAGTATGTTACAACTCTCCGAATTAAAAATTGCCATAATCGGATTAGGTTATGTCGGTTTACCGCTAGCTGTTGAGTTTGGAAAAAAAGTTCCCGTGGTGGGCTTTGATATTCATCAGAAGCGTATTGATGAATTACGTAGCGGACGTGATCATACCTTAGAAGTTTCTCCTGAAGAATTAGCACAATCAGCTCAATTAAGTTACAGCGCAAATTTAGAAGACTTAAATGACTGTAATTTTTTTATTGTTACTGTTCCAACCCCGATTGATGAATATAAACAACCAGATTTAACCCCATTGGTGAAAGCTTCAGAAAGCATTGCAAAAGTGTTGAAAAAAGGTGATGTGGTTGTCTACGAGTCAACAGTTTATCCGGGTGCAACAGAAGAAGTCTGTATTCCTGTTTTAGAGAAAAATTCAGGCTTAATATTCAATCAGGATTTTTATGCAGGCTATAGCCCTGAACGAATTAATCCGGGTGATAAATTGCACCGTGTCACCAATATTTTAAAAATCACTTCGGGTTCAACACCAGAAGTGGCTGATTATGTTGATGAAGTCTATAACCTGATTATTGAAGCGGGTACTCATAAAGCAGCTAGCATTAAGGTTGCAGAAGCAGCGAAAGTGATTGAAAACACTCAGCGTGATGTGAATATAGCTTTAATTAATGAATTGGCGTTGATTTTCAATAAAATGGGCATTGATACTGAAGCGGTGCTGCAAGCAGCAGGTACGAAATGGAATTTCTTACCCTTCCGTCCGGGTCTTGTGGGCGGTCACTGTATCGGGGTTGATCCGTATTACTTAACCCATAAAGCACAAGCGATAGGCTATAACCCAGAAATTATTTTGGCAGGCCGCCGTTTAAATGATGGTATGGGCGCATATGTGGTGACGCAGTTGGTGAAAGCCATGCTGAAAAAACGCATTCAAGTAGAAGATGCCAAGGTTTTAATTTTAGGTTTAAGTTTTAAAGAAAACTGTCCTGATATCCGTAATACCCGCATTATTGATATTGTGAATGAATTGAAAGAATATCATATTGATGCTGATGTCTATGATCCTTGGGTCGATGGCGCTGAGGCTGAACATGAGTACGGTATTAGCCCTGTGCAGGCACTGGAAAATGGCAAATATGATGCAGTAATTTTAGCGGTTGCGCATCACCAGTTTAAAGACATGGGTGTAGAGGCGATCCGTGCTTTGGGTAAAGCTGATCATGTGCTGTATGATTTGAAATACGTGTTATCCCAAGCTGAATCTGATCTTCGTTTGTAAGGGGCATACCAAATGAATCAATATCAACAGGTATGTGAACACCTTAAAACAGCTCCTAAAACATGGCTGGTAACGGGTGTTGCGGGCTTTATTGGCTCGAATCTTCTCGAAACATTACTTAAGCTCAACCAAACCGTAGTGGGTTTAGATAACTTTGACACAGGTCATCAGCATAATTTGGATGAAGTTCAAAGTTTAGTATCTGCTGAGCAATGGGCGAAATTCAGTTTTATTGAAGGTGATATTCGCCAATTTTCCGACTGCCAAAAAGCCTGTGCAGGCGTGGATTATGTACTGCATGAAGCTGCTTTAGGTTCTGTACCGCGTTCAATTGCAGACCCCATCACCACCAATGAAACCAATATCAGTGGTTTCTTAAATATGCTCACCGCAGCACGTGATGCGGGTGTTGCAAGCTTTACTTATGCGGCCAGCAGTTCAACCTATGGTGACCATCCGGCATTGCCAAAAGTAGAAGAAAACATTGGTAATCCACTTTCACCTTATGCGGTGACCAAGTATGTCAATGAGCTGTATGCCGATGTGTTTGCACGTGCCTATGGTTTTAAAGCGATTGGCCTGCGTTACTTTAACGTGTTTGGTCAACGTCAAGATCCTAACGGTGCTTATGCTGCGGTGATTCCGAAATGGACGGCATCAATGATCGCGGGTGAAGATGTCTTCATCAATGGTGATGGTGAAACCAGCCGTGATTTCTGTTTCATCGATAACACGGTTCAAGCCAATATTTTGGCGGCAACTGCATCTGATGACGCCAAAAACCAAGTGTATAACGTGGCTGTGGGTGACCGTACTACGTTGAATGAGTTATATCGTGCCATTCAAGTCGCGCTTGCTGAAAATGATGTTCAATTTGACCGTGATCCTGTGTACCGTGAGTTCCGTGCAGGTGATGTGCGTCATTCACAAGCCAGCATTGCCAAAATTGAGCAAGGCTTGGGTTATGCACCGCAGTTTAAAATTGCCGAAGGCATTCAATTGGCCATGCGTTGGTACGTCAATAACTTAAAATGATCTTGAACCGATGATTGCGAAACTCTTCGCAAAATATCAGTCTATTGGACTGATTACACTCAGTTTGCTGGCAGGTGCGATAATGACATTTATCGCACTTCCTGTTTTAACACGCCTATATTCTGTTGCTGACTTTGGGGCTTACGGGATTGCATTGGCGATAGTCAGTGTTATATCGACGGTAGCGAATTTACGTCTTGATCAAGCTTTATTGGTTGCCGAAGAAGGTGATAAAAAAAGCCTGATCTTTGAAGGGGCTATATTCTCAACAATAATCGCTGTGATGAGTGGCATTGTTATCAGCGTGATTTTAAATGTTGAAATGGCGTTTGCTGTGGCAACGGGTGTGCTTGCCAATACCCTGATTCAAAGCCTATATAATTATCAATTTTCCGCACATAAAGAATATTTTTGTGCAGGCTTAAATATTTTTAGAAGTGCGATTGTGGTTGCAGTGCAATTGAGTTTGCCACTGTTTATGCAGATCAGTCTGGTGAATAGCTACAATGTCAGCTCGATCCTGATGATCGTGGCGATGTTGCTCTACCTATTGAAGTATCAGCTCTATCAAGTCAGTTGGCATGCGTTTAAAAATTATCAAGATTTTATCTATGCCAATACCCCGCATGCCTTGCTGAATAGTTTTTCACATAACTTGCCATACTATGTGGTGTCGCATTTTGTCGGTGTGCAGGCGATGGGCTTTTATGCGATTGTCGAACGGACTTTACGTGTCCCAATCAATTTAATTTCACAAACCCTACGTCAGTTTTTTATCCGTAAGTTTAAAACTACAGATTCAAACAAAAATGCGTTAAAGGCAAGTATGCTTTTAAGTTTGGTATCACTGCCTCTTTTTGCAATTTTCTTTATCTTGCCTGAGTCGGTATATCTTTGGATTTTTGGCTCGGAATGGGTGGGCATCTCAACTTATTTCCAAATTTTAGCTCTAGGCTATTGGGCGGTTTTCTGTAATCCGCCAAGCTCGGCTTATTTAATTGCCAAGCGGAATAGCCAAGTCTTATTTAAACTGCAAATTGTTGAACTCCTGATTAAATTCGCTTTATTTGCAGGCTTATATGTTTTATGTACCGATAAAATTTATATGCTCTTGGCGGTGCCTGTGGCGCTGATCATTTATAACTTTGCCATTTTATATGTGGTGTGGAGAAACAAAAGCTGATGTTTTTTAAACTGTTAAAACTGATGAATTGGTTCACTGCACAATGCCGTCAGCAATTTTATAATGTGGCTTTTGGCACCAAATTTCGTTATTTCGGTAAAGCCTGTACGGTTGATATTAGTGGTCAAGTGAAAATTGGCCAGAATGTTTATATTGGCGATCATGTCAGTTTAATCGTCGAGCAAGGCGCAAGCTTAGAAATTGCGGACAACAGTTTTATTGGTGAAAGTTGTTATATCAAATGCTTTGGTGGCAAGGTGTCGATTGGTAAAGATGTCAGCATTAACTCTAAGTCATTTATCAATGGTTGTGGCGGTGTGAGCATTGGCGATAACACCCGTATAGGCACGCAAAGCATTATCATTGCCAGTAATCATAAATTTGGTGAACCTGATCTTTTGGTAAAAGATGCAATTACTAAACAAGGGGTCAGTTTAGGCGAAAATATTTGGCTTGGTGCACGTGTCACAGTGCTAGATGGTGTAACCATTGCCGATGATAGTGTGATTGGCGCCTGTAGTTTGGTGTCTAAACCTTTACCTGAATCAGGGGTGTATGTCGGTAGTCCTGTTAAAAAAATCAAATCGCTCTGATCTTTTTTTTCATCCTGCATCGTGACTGCGGTTTCCATATCGTAAAGTAGATTTTCAGCGTAAAATATTCAGCTTAATTTTCTCCCTTTTGATTTTCTGATCCTGACATAGGTCATGCGTATGGCATTTATGGTTTCTGCTTTTCGACAGCTGTTTGATCTTGCTTATTTTATGGCGAAGGGCAGTGTGGCTTATGCACGTAAAAAAGGTGTGAAAGTCGGTGAAAACTGCCGAATCTATATTAAAAGTTGGGGCTCAGAACCGTTCTTGGTTAGCATTGGCGACCATGTGACGGTCACTTCAGGGGTGAAATTTATTACCCATGATGGCAGTACCTGTCTAGTCAAAGATGAGCAAGGGAAGCGCTATCAACGCTTTGCCCCAATTCAAGTGGGATCACATGTGTTTATTGGGGTCAATACCATTGTAATGCCGGGTGTAAGCATTGGCTCAAATGTGGTGATTGGTGCAGGCTCAGTGGTGACAAAAGATATTCCTGATCATAGCGTGGCGATTGGTGTGCCTGCCAAAGTGGTATCCAGTTTTGCTGATTATCAAGCCAAAATTCAAAGCACCTGTGCCAGTGACAGTGAGCTTGCTGGCATCACGGATTATCGTGAGCGTGTTGAGCGTGCCATGGCGATTCAAGCCTCAAAAACACTGCATTAATATTCTCCCATTTTAAAATTTAGGTCTGCATATGTTGAATAAAGTCATGTTCTTTTTGCCAAGCTTGGGCGGTGGCGGTGCAGAACGTACAGTCATTCAACTGGCGAACAGCTTTGCGGAACAAGGTCTAAATATTCATTTGGGCGTGTGTAATGTCACAGGTGATAAAGCTAAGCTGTTGCCTGAAGTCAGCCGGAAAATTCAATTGGTGAATTTTAATTGCGGTCGGGTGATGAATAGCATCAAGCTTTTAAAAATAAAAATGAAAGCTGAGCAATACGACTGCTTAGTCGCAACGCAAACCCACACCAATATTGTGGCAGGTATTGCGAAAAAACTCGCAGGTGTTAAAACGCGATTAATCTTCCGTGAAGTATCTACGCCGTCCAAAAACTTAAAACTGCAAGGTCTTGCCAAATTTTTTCTGAAAACTTTGGTGAATTGGACGTATCCCATGGCACAGCAAGTGGTCTGTGTTTCCAAAGGGGTTGAAGCCGATTTTCGTGAATACTACAGCTATAAGAAAAATAACCTGAGCACCATTTATAACCCTGTATTAGACGATGCCTATTTTGAAAAGCTCAAAGCACCAGTCACACACAAATTTTTAAATGGTGACCATAAAGTGATTTTGGCAGTGGGGCGTCTCACTGAAGCAAAGAACTTTGGTTTTCTGATCCGCTCCTTTAAAGCCTTGCATGATCAGCATCCTGAAACCCGATTATTGATTTTAGGTGAGGGCGAATTGCGTGCAGAGTTTGAGGCTTTAGTTGCTGAATTGGGTTTAAAAGACGTGGTGGATTTGCCGGGCTTTGATGCCAATCCATACGCTTATTTTAAATATGCATCGCTATTTGTTTTAAGCTCGAATTGGGAAGGCTTGCCGGGTGTACTTATTCAAGCCTTAGCCTCTAAAGTGAAAGTGGTGAGTACCAACTGTCCAAGTGGACCAATGGAAATTCTAGAAAACTCTAAGTTTGGTTTATTGGTTGAATGTAATGATCAGGCAGGTTTAACCCAGGCGATGCAGCAAGCGATATTTGCAGATTATGTGCAATATCAAGATGCTGATTTTGAATCACATATTCAGCAGTTTCATAAGCAAACCGTGCTCAAGCAGTATTTGCGAATGATGGAGTCGGCGGCATGAGCAAACCTTTGATGGTACATGTGATCACCAACTTTGCAGGCGTGGGTGGTGCCGAAATGATGTTGGCACGCTTAATTCAGCAAACTGAACATGACTATCAGCACGTGATCATCAGTTTGATGAAAACCTCAGAGATCTATCAAAGCACGCTCGATCGTTGTCAGTCACATTATGCTTTAGGTTTGAATGGTATCAATACCCTGAGTACGATTCAAAAATTACGTAAATTGCTGAAGCAGTTGCAACCTCAAACCGTGCAATGCTGGATGTACCATGCCAATGCCTTAACCAGTTTGAGCGTCATTGGCTTAGCAAAGAAACCAAAAGTCGTATGGGGTATTCATCATTCGCTTGCTTCACCGAAAGATGAATCCATTAGCACCAAGATTGCTTTAGGTTTAAGTAAAATCTTATCGAAGCAGCCAAATCACATTATTTATTGTGCGCATTCTTCATTAGAACAGCACCAAGCATTTGGCTTTCAAAATCCAAATAGCCAAGTGATCGCCAATGGGGTGTTTCTCGATAAATTTCAGCCTAATCCCCAATTGCATGAACCAATCGTGATTGGTTTTGCAGGGCGTTATCACACGGCCAAAGGCTACCCCTATTTGTTTGAAACGATGGGCTTACTGAAAGATAAAAATATCATCTTTAAAATTGCTGGCAGCGGCGCGAGTTTAGAAAATCCTGAAGTAAAAGCCTTGTTTGAGCAGTATCAGTTAAATGCCGAAAAAGTGCATTTGCTTGATCAAATCTCCGATATGCCTGCTTTTTATCAATCGATTGATGCATTCCTCATGACGTCAATTACCGAAGGTTTTCCGAATGTGTTGGTGGAAGCAATGGCATCGGGTTTGCCTTGTATCAGCACCGATGTTGGTGATGCGCAATATATTGTGCAAGAGCTTGGCGAAATTGTACCGCCACGCAATGCACAAGCCTTGGCAGATGCTATTTTGGCTTATGTACAAAAAACAGAAGCAGAAAAACACGCTTTAAAAGAAGCGGCTCGTGAACGGGTTGAACAGAATTTCAGTATCGAAACCGTCAGCGGTCAATATATGCAGGTGTGGAGCCAACAGGCATGAAGTTTTTAATGATTAGTAGTTTTTTACCATCGGTACTGAATTTCCGTGGCAAATTATTAGAAGCCATTGCAGCTAAAGGTTATGAAATTCATATCATGGGGCCTGAGTTTTTAGACTTTCCTGAGGAACAGCAAAAACTCCAAGCTTTGGGCTATCACCTGCATGAAATTCCCATGCAGCGCACAGGCACCAATCCGCTGTCGGATTTAAAACTGTTAAAACATCTCTATCAGAATATCCGTCAAATTCAGCCTGACTACGTACTGTCCTATACGATTAAGCCTGTGATTTATGGCACGCTCGCGTCATGGCTGGTGAAAGTACCGCATCGTTTTGCTTTAATTACTGGTCTGGGTTATGCCTTTCAAAATGTAGAAGCGGGTAAGCGCAGTCTATTTCAAAAACTGGTGCATGGCTTATATGCGCAAGCGCTCAAACGTAGCGACAAAGTTTTTTTCCAAAACCCAGACGATTTAAAGCTATTCCAAGACATGCACTTACTGGATGCTAGTAAGCCGACGGTGGTGGTGAATGGTTCAGGGGTGAATGTGCAAGACTTTGATGTCTTGCCCTTACCGCAAAATGATGTGGGGACAGTTAAAGCCTCATTTTTACTTATTGCACGGCTTTTGGGTGATAAAGGTGTGCGCGAATACGCTGAATCGGCGCGCATCATCAAAGCACAATATCCTGAATCGGAATTTCATTTGGTCGGTTGGATTGATGACAATCCATCTGCCATTTCGCAAGTAGAACTCGATGAATGGATTGCCGATGATCGCCTCAAATATTGGGGCAAACTCAGTGATGTCCGTCCTGCAATTGCGGAAAGCTCGGTCTATGTATTGCCGTCCTACCGTGAAGGCACGCCACGTACGGTATTAGAGGCGATGGCAATGGGTCGTGCTGTGATTACCACCGATGCGCCGGGCTGTCGTGAAACCGTTACCAATGGTGTAAATGGCTATTTGGTTGCGGTGAAATCAGTCAATGATTTGGTGCAATGCATGCAATACTTTATTGAAGATCCAAAATTGATTGAATGTATGGGGCAGCGTTCACGTGAAATCGCGCTGAATAAATATGATGTGCATCAAGTGAATAAGCACATGATGGCTGAAATGGATATCCATTAAAGGCGATTCATCGAATTTTAGAGGCGATCCAGATGACTTTAAAATATATAAAAAGTGATTTATACCGCTATACGGGCAATCTTGGTTTTAAATCATTTTTGAAAACTTATTTATTCAATCGCGGTTTTAATTTTTCATTTTGGCTGCGTTTAGCCAGTGCAAAATCATTTTGGGCGAAGCTGGCTTATCCCATTTATTATTATAAAAAAAAGCAGTACGGCATAGATATTCATACCACAACTCAAATTGGCTATGGCTTGTTTATTGGTCATGGCGGGCCACTGGTTGTTAACCCTACGACTGTGCTTGGCAATAATGTGAATTTATCACAATTTACAACGATTGGTGCCAATGGTGGGCGTAAAGCTGCAGAAATTGGTGACAATGTTTATATTGGGCCGAATGTTTGCATCATTGAGCATGTCAAAATTGGCAATAATGCCACTATTGGTGCGGGCAGCGTTGTGACGAAAGATATTCCTGAAAATGCAACTGCAGTAGGAAACTACGCGAAGGTTATTAGCATGAATAATCCAGGTCATGCAGTCAATCGTCGTTGGACCGATCTCTAAACGACTATATTTTCGGGATCTTTTAGAATGGGGACTACTTGAGTCCCTTTGGCCGTTGAAATATTTTACAAATCTGATGGCGTCGAACAGGGTATAATCATTGCTAGAAATGGATACCATTCCCCCATCTTTATCTAACCTTAAGAGTGAACCATGTTAAAGCGCTTATTGGATATTGTTATCGCATCATCTGCGCTGGTGCTGCTGTCTCCTGTTTATGCTTTAGTGGCTTATAAGGTGAAAAAGAATTTAGGTTCGCCAGTCTTATTTCGTCAGCTACGTCCGGGTCTGCATGGCAAGCCCTTTGAAATGGTGAAGTTCCGAACCATGAAAGATGCGCTGGATGCTGAGGGCAACCCATTACCCGACAGCGAACGCCTCACCCCATTTGGCAAAATGCTCCGTGCCACCAGTTTGGATGAAATGCCTGAACTGTGGAATGTGATTAAAGGCGATATGAGCATTGTTGGGCCGCGTCCGCTGCTGATGGAATATTTACCGCTCTATAATCGTGAGCAAGCCAAGCGTCATCATGTGCGTCCGGGCATTACAGGTCATGCTCAAGTGAATGGTCGCAATGCCATTTCATGGGAAAAAAAGTTTGAACTCGATACTTGGTATGTGGAAAATCAGTCCTTATGGCTCGATTTTAAAATCATGCTAAAAACCGTGAAAAAAGTGATTGCCAAGGATGATATCAGTGCCGAAGGCGAAGCCACCATGACAAAATTTACCGGCACACCGGAACAAAAATAATGACAACACTCTATGCGATTTATGGGGCTTCAGGTTGTGGACGTAGCCTGATGCCTGTCGCGCGTCAGCAATTGGTACGTCAAGGTGATGCGTCTGAAATTATCTTTATCGATGATGCGTTAACAGAGATTGGTGTGGTGAATGGTCATCGTGCCATGAATTACTCAGCATTTTTAAATGAATCAGCATCGACAAAATACGTGCAAATTGCGATTGCCAATAGTCATGTACGCGAAAAAATTGCTCAGCGTTTAGAAGCAGATGGCATTCAGCTTTGGTCGATCGCTGCGGACCATGTGGTTTTAATGGATCAAATTGAACTCGCTGAAGGTTCTGCTTTGAGTCCCTTTGTCAGCATTGGCTCCAATGTCAAAATCGGCAAGTGTTTTCATGCCAATTTATACAGTTATGTCGAGCATGATTGTGTGATTGGGGATTTCGTTACTTTCGCGCCAGGCGTAAAATGCAACGGCAATATTCATATACACGCGCATGCCTATATTGGCGCGGGTGCGATGATTAAGCAGGGCACGCCTGATCAGCCTTTAGTGATTGGTGCAGGTGCGATTGTGGGTATGGGTGCTGTCGTGACCAAAAGTGTACCCGCAGGCGTCACCGTGGTGGGTAATCCTGCCCGAATTGTGACTTCAAAATAGATTTTTAAACTCGATTTTTAGACTGGGAAAATTCCATGTTAAACAGTGCATTTGAGCCTTGGCCAAGCTTTACCCAAGCAGAAGCCGACGCGGTGTCAAAAGTCCTATTATCCAATAAAGTGAATTATTGGACAGGTCAGGAATGCCGTGAATTTGAAAAGGAATTTGCACAGTTTGCAGGAACTCAGCATGCAGTTGCCGTTGCCAATGGTACAGTGGCACTCGATTTAGCCCTCAAAGCTTTGGGTGTGGGTGCAGGTGATGACGTGATTGTTACCTCACGTACGTTCTTGGCTTCAGCAAGTTCAATTGTCACCGCAGGTGCCAATCCGATTTTTGCCGATGTGGAACTCGATTCACAGAATATCTCACGCCGTAGCATTGAAGCAGTGATTACACCAAATACCAAAGCCATTATCTGTGTGCATTTGGCAGGGTGGATGTGTGATATGGATCCGATCATGCAATTGGCTGAGGAAAAAGGCATCTATGTGATTGAAGACTGTGCCCAAGCACATGGCGCGATGTACAAAGGTAAATCGGCAGGTTCAATTGGTCATATTGGGGCCTGGTCATTTTGCCAAGACAAGATTATGACTACAGGCGGTGAAGGTGGTATGGTCACCACCAATGATGAAGGTCTTTGGAAAACAATGTGGTCATATAAGGATCACGGCAAAAACTTTGATAGTGTCTATAACAAACAACATCCACCGGGCTTCCGTTGGTTACATGACTCATTTGGCACCAACTGCCGCATGATGGAAATACAAGCCGTGATTGGTCGTCTGCAACTCAAACAAATGTCTGAATGGACGGCAAAACGTAATACCAATATGGCACGTATCCAAGCCGTATTTGAAAGTAGCCCTTATTTTACCGTAGCGAAACCGTCAAACGATTATGTACATGCCGCTTATAAATGCTATGTACAAGTCAATATTGATGCTTTGCCTGAAGGCTGGTCACGTGATCGCATCATGGCGGAAATCAGCGCGCAAGCGGTACCATGTTTTAGCGGCTCATGCTCAGAAGTGTATTTAGAAAAAGCATTTGATGGTACGCCTTGGCGTCCTGCACAGTCTTTGCCGCAAGCTAAACAGCTCGGTACAACAAGCTTAATGTTCCTTGTACACCCAACCTTGTCTGAGCACAGCCTGCAGAAAACCGTGGATGCGATCCAAGCGGTGATCGCAAAAATTTAAACCAGAAAAGCACGTATAATATACGCGCGAATATTCCCTTGACCTGATTCGAGCACGTTGTGAAAGACATTATCCGATCTATAGCATCATTACCGCGTCGCCAAAAACAAATCGTTTTGGTGCTGATGGATATTTGTGTTTTACCGTTAATGATGTGGCTGGCTTATGCCATACGTTTGGCACGCCCGAATGTACAGGTCATGCAAGGACTGGATGCTTGGTATATTTATGTCGGTATTTTGGGCATTGCTATTTTTGCTTTGCTCGGAATTTACCGTGCAATTGTGCGTTCATTTAATGAAGACTACTTACTGCGAATTTTAATCGGAACATTTATTCAAATCGTGGCCTTATACACGATTAAAAAATTGAATGTTGCATTTATTCCCATGAGTATTCCGCTAATGTATGGCTTTATGCTGTTTTCATACATGTGGTGGAGCCGTGCAGTCATTCGTTATGCAACCTTAAAAACCTTTGCAAAAAAGCAAAGCCGTAAACGTGTTGCAATTTATGGCGCAGGCTTAGCAGGTCAGCAAATTGCCGCCGCTTTAAACCGTTCAGATGACTATTTACCGGTTTGTTTTATTGATGACAAACGCTCTTTACATGGACAGTCACTGAGTGGTTTAAAGATTTACTCACCGAAAAAAGCGCAAGCGAAACTTGGGAAATTCGGTATTGAGGAAGTTTTATTGGCAATGCCTTCTGTCGGTCGAACCCGTAAAAAAGAGATCATTGAATCGTTTGATTCAGCAGATGTCAAAATTATGGAGTTGCCGGGTGTAACCCAGTTGGTCGATGGTCAAGTCCAAGTCTCTGATATTCGTGAAGTGGATATTATTGATTTACTAGGACGTGATCCTGTACCACCTAAAGCTGAATTGTTAGAAAAGAATATTAAAAATAAAGTGGTCATGGTGACAGGGGCAGGAGGGTCGATCGGCTCTGAACTTTGCCGTCAGATTGTGAAGCATCAGCCGAAAATGTTGGTGCTGTTTGAAATGTCTGAATTTGCTTTGTACTCGATTGACCGTGAATTACAGGCATCTGATATACACATTATTCCAGTATTAGGTTCTGTCACCAATCAGTCAAAGCTGGAACGTATATTGCAACAGTATGCGGTACAAACGGTTTATCATGCTGCGGCCTATAAACACGTGCCACTTGTAGAGGCAAATCCATTTGAAGGGATTTACAATACTTCGATAGGTACACAGCGTAGTGTTGATGCTGCAGTGAATCAAAATGTGGAAACCTTTGTTTTAATTTCAACTGATAAGGCGGTACGTCCAACCAATGTTATGGGGGCATCTAAACGTATGGCAGAATTGTATTGTCAGGGCCTAGCGTCGACGAATCCAAAAACTCAAATTAGTATTGTGCGCTTTGGTAATGTACTTGGTTCGTCAGGTTCTGTCGTCCCTTTGTTTAAAAAGCAGATTGCTCAAGGCGGGCCTGTTACAGTAACGCACCCAGAAGTCACGCGTTATTTTATGACGATTCCTGAAGCAGCTCAGCTCGTGATTCAAGCAGGTGCGATGGGGACAGGTGGTGATGTATTTCTGCTTGATATGGGTGAGCCAGTTAAAATTGTAGACTTAGCTAAACAAATGATTCGTTTGAGTGGGTTTAAACCAATTGATGATAAAGGTATTGGTGATATTGCCATTCAATTTACTGGTTTGCGTCCAGGTGAGAAATTATATGAAGAGTTGTTGATTGATTCTGAAAATGTAGAAAAAACTGGACATGAAAGGATTTTAAAGTCTTTTGAGAAGTTTTATGGGATAAATGAAATGCGTAATATTTATCAGAATTTTGAATTGGAATATATGGCTGAAAGTTTTGATAATATTGGTAATATTCTTGAAAAACATGTGGATGGATACATGAATAAGAGGAAATAAATTGTGACTTTTATATTAAATTGTATATTTATATAAATGAACTTAGAATTTTTAATAAAAAAATATGTATAATCTTGTCCGTTAAATTCTAAACTTAATAATCATTTTTTGATGATTATTGGTATTTTACTAATTTTCAGTATAAAACATTATATAAATAGTTATACATGGATTGATTTCTAATTGTGTATCTATTTTGGAATAAGAGCGGTGACAATAGATGTCTAAAATAACAGTTGTAGGTACTGGCTATGTTGGTCTTTCAAATGCGATGCTTTTTGCAGTAAAGCATCAGGTAACGGCACTGGATATAGATGAAAACCGCGTTAGATTATTGAGAAAATTAGAGTCACCTATTCAGGATGAAATAATTGAGCAATATCTATTAAAAAAAGAAATTCACTTTAATGTGACATTGGATAAGGCTGAAGCTTATTTAGGTGCTGAATATATTATTATTGCGACACCAACCAATTATGATGAAAAAACTAATTATTTTGATACAAGTTCAATTGAACAAGTTTTAAATGATTTAAATGAAATTAATAGTAATGCAATTGTGATAATCAAATCGACGATTCCTGTTGGTTTTACTGCAAAAATGCAGAACTTATTTCCAAATTTAAAAATTGTTTTCTCTCCTGAGTTTTTGCGTGAAGGTAAGGCTCTATTTGATAACTTATATCCTTCGCGCATTGTTGTTGGTGATAAGTCGGAAATTGGTACTAAAATAGGTCAATTATTTCAGTCAGCTTGTCTGAAAGATGATGTTGCTGTTCTGCTTATGGATGCAACAGAAGCTGAAGCCGTTAAACTATTCTCAAATACATATTTGGCTATGCGTGTAGCATATTTTAATGAATTAGATAGCTATTGCGCACTCCGCGGTTTAAATGCCAAAGATATTATTCAGGCAGTTGGATTAGATCCTCGTATTGGCACACATTATAATAATCCCTCGTTCGGTTATGGTGGTTACTGTCTACCTAAAGATACAAAGCAGTTATTAGCAAATTATCAGGATGTTCCGCAAAGTTTAATCTCAGCAATTATTCAATCAAATACAACACGTAAAGATTTTATTGCAGAACAAATTATAGCTAGACAGCCCAAAACTGTTGGTATCTATCGTTTGGTCATGAAAGCTGGAAGCGATAATTTTAGACAGTCCGCGATTCAAGGTGTAATGAAGCGATTAAAAGCAAAAGGTATTCAGGTTATCGTTTATGAGCCAAATTTAACGGAAAGTAC
This sequence comes from Acinetobacter sp. YH12052, assembly GCF_013419835.1. NCBI lineage: Bacteria > Pseudomonadati > Pseudomonadota > Gammaproteobacteria > Moraxellales > Moraxellaceae > Acinetobacter > Acinetobacter sp. YH12052. The sequence continues at coordinate 108,169 of NZ_VOZI01000011.1, read as the reverse complement.
ATTTTTTTATTCGCAGGTCGTTAGTGATTTAACCGAATTTAAACAGCAAGCGGATATCATTGTCACAAACCGTATGGTTGCTGATCTAGAAGATGTTCTTGAAAAAGTCTTTACTCGTGATTTGTTTGGTGCAGACTGATTGCTATGGCGGAAAAAATTTCTAAGTCAGACTTAGGAAAGAAAGCGGTTAAGAGTGGTGCCTTAACGATGATGGCGCAATTGATTAAAATTGTGCTGCAACTTGCTTCTATCATCATTCTTTCTCGTTTGCTATCGCCAGATGATTTTGGCCTGATCGCCATGGTGGTGGCGATCACCTCATTTATGCAATTGTTTCGTGATATGGGATTATCAACTGCATCTATTCAAAAAGGCGATTTAACCTATGATCAAACCAACGCATTATTTTGGTTAAATATAGCTATTGGTGCGCTATTAACAGTATTAACGATGTTATGCGCTCCATTGATCAGCTGGTTCTATGAACGCCCAGAATTGCAGGCTGTACTTATGGTGTTGTCCAGCACTTTTTTTATTTCCAGTGCGGGGGCACAGCATTCAGCTTTAATGCAACGAGAAATGCGATTTAGGCCTAAAGTCATCGCTGACATTACAGGGGCAGTAGCTACTTTAGTGGTATCAATTGTCATGGCTTTCTATGGCTACGGCTTTTGGGCATTGGCTTGGGGTACGGTCATTGGGGCAATAATTACTACTGTGATGTATTTTCTTGGCTCTAAATTTCGCCCCAGTCGTCCTAAAAAAACAGCAGGAATGCGTGAGCTCGTTGGCTTTGGTGCGAATGTTACTATTTTTGAATTAGTAAATTATTTTCATCGGAACTTGGATAATATCCTCATTGGTAAGGTCTGGGGGGCTGTGACCTTGGGGTTTTATAGCCGCGCTTACCAAATGATGATGTTGCCAATAGCAAGTCTTAGACAGCCAATTAATTCTGTGGCATATCCGGTACTTAGTAAATTACAGCACGATCCTATCGCTTTTAAAGCGTACTATCAAAAAATAGCAACTTTGTTGGCATTCTTATCTATGCCATTAATGGCATTTTTAGTCGTGAATGCTACAAATGTTGTAGCTGTTGCTATGGGCAAAGGTTGGGAGAAACTGATTCCTATTTTTGTATTGTTGGGAATCAGTGGCTTTATACAGCCTGTTGGTACATTACGCGGTCTAGTTCTTCTAAGCCTAGGGAAATCACGATTATATGTACTATGGGGTGTGGTCAATGCCATTATAGTGAGCATTGCTTTTGTTGTTGGTGTGCGCTGGAGTGCTGAGGGTGTCGCAGCAGCTTATGCTATTGCTAATTACTTATTAATTTATCCATCACTGTATTTCTTTTTTAAAGATACTCCGATCAAGCCGCGTGACTTTTTTTCATCTATTGCAATTCCCGCTATTGCCTCAATTCTGGCAGCGGCTGTAATGCATTGGGTGCAATTGTTGTGGATGACAGGCATTAATCAACCGTTAATACATTTGCTTGTTAGTGGTTTTATGTATCTGATTTTATTTGTATTGATGGTGTTGCTTCTGCCTAACGGTAAAATTACTTTACAGCAATATTTAAAAATAATAGGGACTATAGCCAAATGAGTTTACCTAAAAAACTGTTCCAATCTTTCAAGAAAATCATTAAAGCATTGTTGGAAAAGCTTGATGATATAGCGACTAATATTGCTGCCAATAGTTTATTTTTGTCCAATTTATATTATGCATTCCAATGGCGTTTTGGCTGGGAACACCGTGCTGTTTTGAGTGGTAAAAAAATCTATGCGCAATCTTTAAAAAATCCAATTTTTAATACTAGTTTATTGCGCCGAAACACCCATAGGCTGGAGAAAGGCTTATTGATGCGTCCACGTCGCGTACCGTTTGGTCTAAATTATATAGAAGAAACTGTTGATGCTTACATACGTGCAGTTGCATCTGATGCTGTTGAACCTAGAGAATTGGCATGGGCACGCGATGTTTTGCAAGAATATATGGCTATTACACCCAGCCACCCTATTATTGATCCATTAAGAGAGCTCATTGTTAAAGCCTCTTTATCCGTGCCGAAAGATGAAAGTGCACAATCAAAAATTCCATATCTGCGTTCTACTACCCCAACACCTGATATTAGCTATGACCAGTTGTTGACTTTGGCGAAATACCGCCGTTCAGTGCGCTGGTTTGAGGATAAGCCTGTATCACGTGATATTATTGATAAAGCTATTGAGGTTGCAGCATATTCTCCAACTGCTTGTAATCGGCAGCCTTATGAGTTTCGTATATTTGACGATAAGCAGCTAGTATCAGAATTAGCCAAGCTTCCTATGGGTACTGCAGGCTTTGGACAGCAAATTCCCTGCCTTACGGTAGTTGTTGGAAAATTACGAAATTATTATCATGAGCGTGACCGCCACTTGATTTATATTGATGGCTCATTGGCTATTATGTCGTTTATTAATGCACTGGAAGTGCAGGGAGTTGGCTCGTGTTGTTTAAACTGGCCTGATGTTCCTAAATTGGAAACAAAAATGGCGAAGCTTTTAAATTTAGCACCAGATGAGCGTCCGATAATGCTGATTGCTTTTGGTCATCCTGATCCCGAAGGAATGGTAGCTAATTCGACTAAAAAACCATTAAATCAAATACGTACATATAATAATTTAGGTGAAAAATAATGAGAAAAGCTAACGCTCCTATTATAGAAATCCATGGTACAGGCATACATAACCGTGGTGCAGAGTTGATGGCAATAGCTATATCTGAACGCATGCGCCATTATTATCCAGAAGCTAAGATTACAGTTCCTGCACATTTTGGTTCACCTAGTGATATTAAGCGTTATGAGTTTTTTGCAACTTTGGAAAAAGTGCGCAAAAAAGGTATTCCATCTTTATTGGGTTGCGCCTTAACTGGAAGAGTTATTCGTGCGAACCAAGTAAATGTGGTGCTGGATGCTTCTGGATTTGCTTTTTCTGATCAATGGGGAAGTGGTATTGCTGAGCGGTTAGTTGATAAAATGAATCAGCCAGTGAGAGCTAAACAGCTATTCATTATGCTGCCTCAAGCCTTAGGGGCTTTTGAGCAGACTCCAGTTAAGGCAGCTGTTACTAGACTTTTTCAACGTGCTGTTTTGGTATGTGCGCGTGATACACAATCATATAAGTTTAGTCAGCCTTTAATCCCAGATATAAACAAATTAAGACAATGCCCTGATTTTACAATTTTACTCAAACCAAAAGTAAAAAATACAATCCAATTACCGAAGCGCTTTGTGGCTATTGTACCTAATATGCGTATGGTGGATAAATCAGGTAGTGCCGAAGATTATCTCAACTTTTTAAAAGTTGCTATAGATTTGATTCAAGCGCAGAATATGCAGCCAATTTTTGTCGCCCATGATGCCAAAGAGGATCTAAATGTACTGCCAATGCTGGGCGGTCACTATGCTTCTTTACCAATTTATCAAGATGCTGATCCTTTAGTCTTAAAGTGGATTTTGGGGCAGGCGCGTTTTGTTATAGGTTCCCGTTTTCATGCGTTAGTGAGCACTTTATCGCAGGGTGTGCCATGTATTGGTGCAGGCTGGTCGCATAAATATCCTGAACTATTTGCTGATTTTTCAACTCGTGAAACACTTATAGATGATTTAAAAGACCTGCATGCTTTAGAAAAACAAATAGCGCTCTTGTCTGATGATGGTTATCGGATTGAAAAATCCGAAGTTATTTCTTTTGCTGCAGCTAATTTAAAACAGCAGGTCGAGCAAATGTGGGAAATGGTGCATTGTGCTATTGATAAACATTTGAAGTCAACTGATTGAAGTATGAGAATACTATAAATATGCAAAGTAACGCCGATAAGAATCTCTCGCCCTTAGTGACGGTTTATATTCCAACTTACAATCGTTATGATCTATTGCGGCGTGCTGTGGATTCAGTCCTGCAGCAAAGTCATCAAAATTTCGAACTCATTATTGTTGATGATTGTTCGACGGATAATACAATAGAATATTTACAAAAGCTTAGTGAGCAAGATCCACGTGTACGTTTTTTTACCAAAGAAAGCAACAGTGGTGCTTGCACCAGTCGAAACATTGCAATTAAGCATGCTGCAGGTGAATTTATTACAGGACTAGATGATGATGATTACTTTTTACCAAACCGCATTGAGGTTTTTGTTAAACAAGCTCATTTACTAGATGATTTTAGCTTTATCTACAGTAATAATTATCTCAAACATGGTGATTTACTGACTTTACCACGGTCACGTTTTTTACGACCTAAAATAGTGAGCGCAAATGATTTATTGCATGCAAACCTTGTTGGTAATCAATGTTTTATTCGTACAGAAAAAATGCAGGCAATAGGACTTTTTTCTGAAAAACTTAAAGCATGGCAAGATATGGATACATGGTACAGACTATTGTCAAATGACTATCATCATCGTGCTAAGCAAATAGAGGAGGTTACTTATGTACAAGATGTAACCCATGAATATAGTCGCATTTCAACGAATAATCGACTAAAAAAAATTATGAAAGTTTATCATACATTCTGTAGTCAAAATAAATTGTCTAAAAAACAACGTCAGATATTGGCTGGGCATTTGGCGTTTTATGGTATTAGAGTGCCGAATAAGGTATTTTTATACCGTATTTTATGTAGTTTCAATCTATATTTCTTATCGATAAATTTACGGTGGTTATTTAAAAATCATCGTAACACGGAAACCTATAAATAAAATAGGAAGTACGCTTCTTTTTAAGAATTATGAAAATTACTTAGACCATTGGATTTAATGTAGAAGATGTTTATGGGCTCAACCTTTAAAAATAGTAAAAATTATTTAATGATTTTTATTATTTTCTTTTTTCTTTTTGGTATGAAAACCCCGCTAGGCTCTTTGGCGCAAATATTGACAGCTGTTATTGTTGCTGCTGGTATAGTTGTTTATGGAAAATATTTAGTTAAGGCCGATAAGTTATTTTTCTTTCTGATGGCTTTTCTTATTTATGATTATCTTGTTTGTTTGACTTGGGTTGTCATGGCAGGAACATATGATTTTAAACTTTTGATAACAAAAACTAATTTAATAATATCAGTTGTTGCAACATACATTTTAAGTATATATTTTTTCAGAAACTATACTAAAAAGCAATTTTTTGTTTTCTTATCTATTGTTTTTTTAATTCAATCTTTAATTGTTGTTTTAATGTTATTAAATTCAGACATTGCCAATTTTATTACAACCTATACCAAAGATGAAAATGTTGTAGAGCGTATGATGGGTGCTTATTCTGGTGCTCGTGGATTGGGTATTGCAGATAGTGGTGCATTTGGTTTTTCAATTGTCATGGCATTGTTTCTCTTACTTACCTTCGCCAGTTATAAAAAAGGTTATATTAATGGTAGATATTTCTTTATTGTTATTTCATTGGGTTTAGTTGCATCCATTAGTGCGGGGCGGGTTGCAATGCTTGGTATGTTTATGGGGTTGTTTTTGTGGACTTTATACTTTAAAAAAATAAAAATATTAAGATTAGCTACTTTAACTTTATGTGGTTTTGTATTGCTATTTTCATTTTTGATCAGCTTGCGACATACCGTGATCGAACATCAAGCTTTAGCAACATTTTATAATTATAGTATGGAGCCTATTTTTAACTATATTGACTATGGTGAGTTTAGTTCAAGTTCAACTGATCACTTAGAAACAATGTATTTCCCACTTACAGAAAAACAATGGTTATTGGGAGATGCAAAATATATGAATGGTATTTACTATTATATGAATACCGATGCAGGATATATGCGGTTTGCATTGTTTTATGGTGCTATTAACTCATTTATTTACTATCTATTCTTTATTATTTTTTCAGCATATGCTTGTAAAAAAATTAATAATTTAGATGAAAAAATAATAATTGTATTAATGGTTTTATTGTCATTCCTTCTGCACTACAAAGCTGAAGTAATCTTACTGGCTATTGCATATAATAAGCTTTTATTGTTGGTGGTTTTTTTCTTGTATGCAAAATCAATAAGTGCGAAACAGAGAGAGTCAACATTTTCAATTAGATATGACCACTGATTTAAATTTGGATAATAAACATGTTAAATAATATACAAGTCCTGCGGGCATTTGCAGCAATAATTGTTGTTATATTTCATATTGCAATTGCTGGGGAGTCTTATAAGATTCCATCTGAAATACTTGGTTTAACAGGTTCATTTGGACGAAGTGGTGTTGATATTTTTTTTGTTATTAGTGGTTTTATTATGGTGTATACACAGCATAATAAAAGTACATCACCTGTAAAATTTATTAAGGATAGAGTTATTAGAATTGTGCCAATATATTGGTTTTATTCAGTATTGCTCTTGATGTTATATTTATTAATCCCATCAGCTTTTAGAGAGTTTGAACCAAATAAGAGTTTTATTTTATCTTCATTTCTTTTTTCTAGTGAGTGGGTATTTAGTAAGCATCCTTTGCTATATGTAGGATGGACGTTAGAGTATGAGATGCTTTTTTATGTGGTCTTTTCAATTTCTTTGGTATTTTCCGAGTTGAAATATAGATTTATTATTCCGGTGCTATTTATTTTGTTATTACCATTATTAAAAAATATTGATTTTATAATATATGAGTTTTTATTTGGAATGCTAGTTGCAAAATTGTATCTAAGTGGGTTTCTGAAATCACAAGGTTTTCTAGTTTTTGGTTTTGGTTTGGCTCTGTTGTACGTATTTTTATTATTGCCTTATGAGTTACATAGAGTATTATTGTTTGGATTGCCGGCATTTTTTATTGTACTTAGTGTTTTATATTTACCTATAATAAAGAATAAATTGTTGCTTCATTTGGGAAATGCGTCATATAGCATTTATTTAATACAAGTATTTACCATCCCAACTTCCTATAAGTTTGGAACTATGTATTTGACATTTTTGGATGCAAATGTAATAGCGATTTTAGCACTATTGGTTACACTTGTTGGTGGAAGCTTATCCTATATATGTGTTGAACGGCCAATTACAAAATTTCTAAAAAAGTATTAAAATATTAATGTATTGGTGTAATGTATTGATTTTTTATTCTTATCATTAAGTGAGAGGGTTATATTTCATGTTTTAGCTCTCTATTTATTATCAACTTATTTGGAGAGGTTTTATTTATTAATGATTTATAATCAAGATTTTAAGGTTATTTTGTTTGTTTTGAGTCCTCTATTTTTTATTCTTAAATTGTTGGAGAGATGTGATGTCTAGTGCTGTTATCGGTTATTTTGGTTATGATACTAATCAATTGGATGGACAAACGATTAAAACTCGTGAAGTTTATGAATTGATTAGATTGGAAATAGATGCTGATGTCTCATACTTTGATACTGAGTCATTAAAAAAAAATAAGTTATATTTGTTTTCTCTAATTAAGATGATTATTCGGTCAGACAAAATTTTTTACTTGCCAGGACAGAGTAATCTTAAATATATTTTTCCTCTAATTTTTATGTTGACCTCTATTTTTAGAAACAAGATTTATATGCTTGCAGTTGGAGGGTGGTTGTACGAATTTGTTATAAAGCATCCTTTGTTAAAATCAATGCTTAAGAAATTACCTTGTATATTGGTTGAAACTAACTTTCTGAAACAAAATTTAAGCAAAATTAATTTTCATAACGTTGATATTATTCCTAATTTTCGCGATCATGATTTTAATATAACTGCAGATCAGTTAGAAGTATCTAAAAATAGTTTGTCTCTTGTATTTATGGCTAGAGTAATGCAGGAAAAGGGTTTGGATACTATGTTTGAATATGCAGAGTTATTGCAAAAAGACCCTTATTCTACGCCTGTTACCTTGGATATTTATGGTCCGATCGCTGAAAAATATTGTGACGTTTTAAAAAAAGAATTAAAAAAATATGAATTTATTAAATATAAAGGGGTGGTAAATAGTAAGGATGTTCATAAAGTATTAAGTAAATATGATGTTCTTGTTTTTCCAACATATTATCAAGGGGAGGGATTTCCTGGTACAGTAATCGATTCATATATTTCTGGTGTCCCGGTTATTGCAACACGCTGGAAGCAAATTCCTGAGTTTGTAAAAGACGGTAAAACAGGGTTTTTAGTAGAAGTTAAAAATGCAGTAGAAATTTATGAAGTGGTTGGTCAATTAGTAGATGATAAAGATAAATTACTGGCGCTTAAATGTAACGCTTTAGCTGAAAGTAAAATATATTCAAAAGAAATTGCTCTGGAGATTATTCGGAACAAGATTAAATCTAATTCATAGGATAAAGTAATGAGTATATCATCTTTAGTTTCTGTTATTACTCCGCTTTATAATGCCGAGGCTTATATTGGAAAAACTATTACTTCAGTTTTAGCACAAAGTTATTCAAATTTTGAATTAATTGTAGTTGATGACTCTTCAAGTGATGATTCTTGTTCTATTGTTAATGTTTTCGCTCAATTAGACCAACGAATAAAATTAATAAAACTAGAAAAAAATTCAGGTGCGGCCGTAGCGCGAAATACAGGAATCGAGCATGCAACAGGTCGCTTTATTGCTTTTTTAGACAGCGATGACACGTGGCATCCTGAAAAACTAGAAAAACAGTTGGATTTTATGCTTAAAAATGAATATGCGTTTACATATACGAAATATCATCAGGTTAATGAAAATGGTGAATTGATAGGGGAGTTACATTTCCCTACGCAAACCAATTATCATAATTTGTTAAAAACGTGTTTCATTGGTTGTTTGACTGCCATTTATGATACCCATAGACTTGGGAAGGTTTATTTTCCATTAATTCGTAAACGTCAAGATTTTGCTTTATGGTTAAAGATATTAAAACAAGTCGACCAGGCATATTGTGTACCTGAAGACTTAGCTAGTTACACCGTTCGATCAGACTCTATATCTGCCAATAAATTAAAAGCAGCTCAATATAATTGGCACTTATACAGAAATATTGAAAAGCTTAATATTTTAAAAAGTATTTATTATTTCTCTCATTATGCAATTAGAGGTATAATAAGAAGCAAGTTCAAGGTGCTCTCAAAAGCTTTAAAATTGTAATTTTAGAAGTTATTATATTATAATTTGTAAAGATTCAACAAAATCTAATTTTTAAAAAGTAGATTAATCAAATATGTTTTTTTGAACCTAAGGGGGAGAAATGAAACGCTTATTAGATATTTTTATTGCATTATTTGCTTTAATTATTTTATCTCCTATCTTCATATTTGTTATTTACAAAGTTCGTAAAAATTTAGGCTCGCCAGTCTTTTTTTACCAAGAACGTCCTGGTAAGAATGCTAAAATTTTCAAAATGATAAAATTTAGATCAATGCTTGATTCTGTTGATAAGCATGGTAACCCATTACCGGATGATCAGCGAATCACTCCTTTTGGCCATAAATTGCGTTCAACCAGCCTAGATGAAATGCCTCAACTGATTAATGTTCTAAAAGGAGATATGAGTATTGTGGGACCGCGTCCTCAAATGAAAGATTTTTTGGAACACTACACCGCTGAGCAAATGCGACGACATGAAGTAAAGCCCGGTATGACCGGACTTGCACAAGTCAGTGGACGTAATAATCTTTCTTGGGAAGAGAAATTTGCTTTAGATGTTCAGTACGTTGATACACACTCTCTTCTCCTAGATTTCAAAATTATGTTTAAGACTGTTGAAGTCATGTTAAAGAAAGAAGGTATTAATGCTCCTGATCAAGAGGTTGGAGCTGTACGTTTTTCAAGCCAAAATAATTCTCAGTCTGAATCAATTCGTAAATAATTTATTTTTATCACAATGAATCATATGATCAAAAAAGCTATTCTCCCCGTTGCAGGTTTAGGTACACGTTTTTTACCGGCGAGCAAGTCTATACCCAAAGAAATGGTCACAGTGGTTGACCGTCCAGCCATTGAATATGTTGTAAAAGAGGCAGTTACTGCTGGTATTGAACAAATTATTCTTGTCACCCACTCTTCAAAAGCTTCGATTGAAAATTACTTTGATCGAAATTTTGAGCTAGAAACCACCCTAGAAAATAAAAAGAAATTTGATTTACTCAAAGAGATTACCGAAATTTTACCGCCACATGTGAGTGTAATCAGTGTGCGCCAACCTCAGCCACTTGGTTTAGGTCATGCTGTACTGTGTGCCAAAGCTGTAGTAGGCGATGATGATTTTGCCGTGCTTTTACCAGATGTTCTTGTAAAAGATTCATCAGAAACCAATGATTTGAGTTTAATGATTCAACGTTTTGATGAAAGCCATGCATCACAAATTATGGTGGAAGCTGTACCTGATCATCTAGTGGATCAATATGGAATTGTGGATGTAGCTTCTACACCTGCCGAAGGGCATAGCATTCAAATGCAAGGTATCGTGGAAAAACCCGCCGTCGGCACTGCGCCATCAAATTTATCGGTAGTGGGCCGCTATATTTTACCTGCCAAAATTATGCAATTACTTGAAAACACGCCTAAAGGGGCAGGTAATGAGATTCAGCTGACCGATGCAATTGCAGCTTTGCAAGCGACCGATACAGTGGAAGCCTATCGGATGAAAGGTCAAACTTTTGATTGCGGTAGTAAATTGGGCTATCTCAAAGCAGTTTTACATTATGGCGTAGACCATCCAAAATTAGGTGAGGAATTTAAAGCGCTGATCAAAGAACTAAAACTATAAAAAGAGATTGATATGAAGGTTGCAGTTTTTGGACAAACACTTTTTTCAGGTGTATTTGCTGCTTTGCTAGCAGAATGCGGTCATCACGTTTTTTGGTATGAACCACTGAAAATGTATGAAAGCGAACATGTGTATATACAAGATGAAGCTGTAAAAAATCTACTCAATAAACAACAAAGTAGTTTTTTAAAATACTGCGACTTTAATGATATTCCTTTAGATGCAGATGCCTATTTCTTCAGTTTTAACCCTGCCGAAGAAAAGCAATGTATTGAAATTCTTCAAAACATCAAACAACGTCCCATTATTCACCCTAAATTGATGATCAATGCGTCTACTTTAGGACTGCATGGTACAGAAAAGTTTGTAAAAATTTTGCATGAAGATGAGTGGGTCTATTTACCCGACATGATTCAGGAAGGAAACGCGTTACAAAGCTTTGCCCAAGCCAAGCAGTTGATTGTTGGGGCTGCATCGGATGTTGCTCAAATTAAAATTAAGGAACTCTTACGCCCTTTATTCCCACGTCAGCAGCAGTATCTTTTTATGCCCATTTTAGATGCTGAATTTACTAAGTTGAGTATCTCTGGCATGTTGGCGACACGAATTAGTTATATCAATGACTTGGCAATGGTTGCTGAGAAATTAGGCATTGATATTGAGTCAGTTCGTCAGGGGATGGCTGCGGATAACCGTATTGGTGGATCTTATCTCTATCCGGGTGCAGGCTTTGGTGGAGAAAATTTTTCACATGATATTCAGACCCTAACGCATACGGTGTCAGGTGTTGGTGCAAATAGCCAATTACTAGCTCAAGTTTGGGAAATTAATGAGCAGCAAAAAGAAGTTTTATTCCGCAAATTATGGAATTATTATCATGGTGATTTAAAAGGGAAAACTGTTGCAATATGGGGCGCTGCATTTAAAGAAAAAACCTCCAGTACGCGACAATCTCCTATTCATGCCATGTTGGCAGCACTATGGGCTCAAGGTGTAAAAGTTAAATTACACGACCCTCAAGCCTTGGAAGAAATTAAAAAAATATATGGTGAGCGACCTGATCTTATATATTGCACAGAGCAATATGAGGCAGTGCAAGATGCACATGCTTTGTGTTTATTGACTGCATGGAAACAATATTGGAGTCCAAATTATACCGAATTGCTTAAAACCATGCAGCATCCGCTTATTTTGGATGGGCGCAATATTTATGATCCAGCATATGTGAAGTCTCAAGGTTTTGCATATATGGGGGTAGGACGTTAATGGCTATGAAAACTCAACCCTATACGGTCGAACATTTAGATTCAGTTTTAGGCAGTCTTCATAGTTTGAAAACTGAATTTGAAAATAAGCATTTAACAGAACTCTTTGCTGAAGACCCTCAGCGATTCGAAAAATTCTCTGTGCCTTTAGAGCCGGTGGTTTTTGATTTTAGTAAACATAGAGTCAATCAGCCCGTTGTCAAAAATCTAGTCCAGTGGGCACAGACACAAGATTTAACGTCGTGGATAAAGCGTTTATTTTCTACTGAAGAAATTAACTATACCGAACAGCGTGCAGCCATGCATTGGGCGCTACGGTTACCTAAAGATGATCAGTCTCATCCTGAATTAGCAGAACAAGTGCATACACAACTTGAGCGTATGTATGCTTTGGTAGAAAAAATTCATGCTGGCCAGTGCCGCGGCGCAACGGGTGAAGTCATTCAAGATGTGGTCAATATTGGTGTCGGAGGGTCAGACTTAGGACCACTGATGGTGAGTCATGCCTTATCTGATTTCAAAAAATCCACACATAAGCCACTCGATGTACATTTTGTTTCAACTATTGATGGTAGTCAGCTTTCAGATTTATTGCATCAACTTCGCCCCGAAACCACGCTGTTTATTATTTCTTCAAAATCGTTCGGGACCATTGATACCTTATCCAATGCGCAAACAGTGCGTTTATGGCTCGAAAAAGCACTTGGACAAGAATCACAAATTTTAAAGCATCATTTTATTGGCGTATCTACCAAAGCAGATAAAATGACAGAATGGGGTATTGCAGCCGAAAACCAATTTTTGCTCTGGGATTGGGTAGGCGGTCGTTATTCACTTTGGTCATGTATTGGTTTACCGATTGCACTGACAATTGGTGTTGATGGCTTTAAACAACTGTTAGCTGGCGCATATGCAGTAGACCAGCATTTTCAGACGGCACCTTTCGAACAAAATATTCCTGTATTAATGGGCTTATTGGGTGCGTGGAATAATAATTTCCTTGATATTCAGACTCATGCAGTACTGCCCTATGATGGGCGTTTGAAATATTTCGCCTCTTATTTGCAGCAGTTAGAAATGGAATCGAATGGTAAATCGATTCAACGCGATGGGAAAAAAGTAGATCTAGACACTTGTCCGATTATATGGGGAGAAGTGGGACCCAATGCGCAGCATGCTTTTTATCAATTGTTGCATCAAGGTAGTCAAGCAGTGAGTTGTGATTTTATTGCGCCAGTGCAGCGCTATCAGGCACAACAATTTACCTATGTCGATAATGCAGAGGCGCTGGTGGAACAGCATCATTTGGCCTTATCCAATTGTTTGGCTCAATCGCGCTTACTGGCATTTGGTAATCAAGCTTTAAATCAACAAGAAGTACAAGATTTGCCGGAATATAAACAATATGAAGGCAATCAACCAAGTTCAACCATTTTATTGCAAGAGCTAAATCCATATAGTTTGGGCATGTTGATTGCAATGTATGAACATAAAGTTTTTGTACAGTCGGTGCTTTGGAACATTAACCCGTTTGATCAATGGGGTGTAGAAAAAGGTAAGGAAATTGCCAATCAGCTACTTCCAATATTAAATGGTGATCGAAAGGATATTGCGGATTTAGATGGTTCAACGCAAGGCTTACTACAAATATTATTAGGAAAAACCAATGGCTAAAATTTTAGTAACAGGTGGTGCAGGTTATATTGGTTCACATACTTGTATTCAACTTTTGAGCGCAGGGCATGACGTTGTTGTACTGGATAATTTGTCCAACAGTTCTGTCGAATCCTTAGCACGTGTTCAAGCGTTGGCAGCTAAAACATTAGATTTTGTTGAAGGTGATATTCTCGATCAGCAAATTTTAGATCAAATTTTTCAGCATCATTCTATTGATGCTGTGATTCACTTTGCAGGTTTAAAAGCTGTGGGTGAAAGCCAAAAAAAGCCACTAAAATATTTTGAAAATAATATCTCAGGTTCTATTAGCTTAGTTAAAGCGATGGAGCGTGCTCAAGTCTTTAAGTTGGTCTTTAGTTCATCGGCAACCGTTTATGATGAAGCCAATATTTCACCCTTGAATGAAACCATGCCTACAGGTATGCCAAGTAATAACTATGGCTATACCAAACTGATTGTCGAGCAATTACTAGAAAAATTATCGGCTGCAGATGAGCGCTGGTCAATCGCTTTGCTGCGTTATTTTAACCCTGTAGGGGCACATCAAAGTGGTCAAATGGGTGAAGACCCACAAGGGATACCCAATAATTTGATGCCTTATGTCACACAGGTGGCAGTCGGCCGTCGTGATAAGTTGTCAATTTTTGGCAATGATTATGATACGGTAGATGGAACTGGTGTACGTGACTATATACATGTTGTAGATTTAGCGAATGCGCATTTATGCGCCTTAAACAATCGCCTAAATGCTACAGGCTGCCGTGCGTGGAATATTGGCACTGGCAATGGGATTTCAGTAAAACAAATTCGGGATACTTTTGAGAAGGTAAATGGTGTTGAGATACCATTTGAATATGTACCTCGTCGAGAAGGTGATGTTGCAACTTCATTTGCTGATAATGCCCGTGCTATCGCAGAGTTAGATTGGCAGCCTCAATATGGTTTAGAAGATATGTTGAAGGATAGCTGGAACTGGCAAAAGCAAAATCCGAATGGTTTTAATTAGCCTTACTAAAATTTAGCAGTGCTTTAGAACTTCCTTGTTGCGAATTAAATATAGGGGGACTTGAGTCCTTTAATTTACCGACACTTGTATCCCATATAATAACCCCATCAACTCCTTTTGACTTAATATAATTGAGCCGTCTTAATGCTTCTTGCTCAGAAAGAGGCTCAATAATTTTTTCTTGACCTTTTTCTTTGGTAATATATGTGATAGAAAAATAAGGAATAATTTTTACATCATACTTTTGGGCATATTTTTTTGCTTCACTGATTTGTAGGTCAACACGATTTTTCCAATCATTGAAGTTTCTAATATTAAAGTTATATATAACAGGATTTAGAAAATTAACTTGAGAAGCAACAGCTTCATAGCGTTGATTCAAATTTATGAATTTTTGGCGTATCTTATTATTTACTATTTCAGTACGGGGTAGTCCTTGGGGGAGTACTCCGTAGACACCAACTGGCGCCTTTCCTCCAAATTGATGATAAAGCTCGAGAGTTTTTTGAACAATAGGAAGAACGGTTTGAGGCTGAAATCTGTTTCCAACTTCAATATCAAATGATATTGGGATATTTGGATATTTCGAAGCTTTATCAGCAATAATTTTAATCTTTTGAGCATCAGGGATTCCATTTGTAAGGAATCTTTTATGATAGACAACATCTATGGGTTTAATATTCTGTGTACTTAAGTACTGTTGTAGCTGGTTTGGATCAGAAATTAAGACGCCGTTACCATTAGTAAAATTTTTCCATTTAATAAATTGGTAAACTTCAAAGCAGTAAGCATTACTTGAAAAAAAATAAGACAAACAATTAAATTTTTCATATGGATGCTCAAAGTTAAAGAAAAGGCTAGTAATCTAATCTAACCTTTTCTTTTATTATAAATATTATGATTTTGTAATGATTTGATCCAATAATTTAATATATTCTTGCATCGGTTTTGGATTTTGATCTTCGCGGCTTTCAATATTTAGACGCAATAGAGGTTCTGTATTTGATGCACGGACATTTAGACGCCATTCGCCAAAATTTAAACTAATGCCATCAGTTTCATCAATCTCAGGTTTTTGATCAGCAAAATGATCAAAAATCTTTTGAATAGTGACCTGAGTATCTGCCACTTTAAAGTTGATTTCACCGGAACAAGGGAACTTGGCAATCATATCTTCCACGAGTGCAGATAGGTTTTGCTTGGTTTCAGACAATACCGCAATCGCTAAAAGCCATGGAATCATGCCGCTGTCGCAGTATGCGAAATCGCGGAAATAATGATGTGCAGACATTTCGCCGCCATAAACCGCATTATGTTCACGCATAACGTCTTTAATGAATGCATGCCCAGATTTTGACTGTACTGCTTGACCTTGATACTGTTCAACAATATCTAAGGTATTCCAAATTAAGCGCGGGTCATGCACAATTTTTTCACCTGATTGCTTCAGCAGAAAGGCTTGTGCCAATAGACCTACAATATAGTAGCCTTCAATAAATTGCCCTTTTTCGTCAAAGAGGAAACAGCGGTCAAAGTCTCCGTCCCATGCAATGCCCATGTCTGCCTGATGTTCAAGTACAGCCTTACTTGTGCTGTCTCGGTTTTCAATCAAGATGGGGTTGGGGATGCCATTGGGGAATGTGCCATCTGCTTCATGGTGAATTTTAATAAATTCAACAGGCATATTGAGTGCTTTAAATTTTTCTTCAATGGCATCAATCACATGGCCTGCTGCACCATTGCCTGCATTCACCACCAGTTTGAGCGGGCGGATTTTTGCAGGATCAATATAAGTGATGAGGTGCTCTATAAATTCAGGCAGTACATTGTATTTTTCGGTCGTACCTTTGCGTGCTGCATCGATAAATTTCCCAGATTCTGCCAGCGCTTGAATGTCTTTCAATCCCGTATCTGCACTGATAGGGCGGGCATTTTCACGAACCAGCTTCATCCCGTTATAATCCATTGGATTATGGCTGGCTGTAACTTCAATACCGCCTTGCACATCCAAATGGAATGCACCGAAATAGACTTCTTCAGTCCCAGTCAAACCTAAATCTAAAACATCAACACCTGCATCATTCAGACCTTTGATGGTGGCTTGCTTTAGAGCTTCACTGCTTAGGCGGATGTCGCAGCCAACCACAATTTTTTTAGGTTGATAAATTTGCCCATAAGCGCGACCGATTTTATAAGCAATCTCTTCATTGAGTTCTGTACCGAGTTTGCCGCGGATATCATAGGCTTTAAAACAAGTTAGCATTGTCATGTTTATTTCCAACTATAGAAAAAAGGGCTGGAAATTCCAGCCCTTGATCAAAAATTATTATTCCACCGTCACTGACTTCGCCAAGTTACGTGGCTGATCGACATCTGTTCCACGCAGCACTGCAACATGGTATGAGAGTAATTGCACGGGTACGCTGTATACGATTGGTGACAAGATTTCATTCACACTTGGCACATAAACCACGTGTTGACGATCTTTCGCTTTGATGCCGCTGTTTTCATCTGCAAAAACAAACAATTCACCACCACGCGCTTGCACTTCTTCCATATTCGATTTGAGTTTATCCAACATGTCATCTTGTGGAGCAAGAATCACCACAGGCATATCATTATCAACCAGTGCCAATGGACCATGTTTTAATTCACCAGCCGCATAACCTTCTGCGTGGATATATGAAATCTCTTTGAGTTTTAAAGCACCTTCAAGGGCGATAGGGAACTCAGTTCCACGACCCAAGAATAGACAGTGATTTTTTTCAACAAATAATTCTGATAGACGTAGAATCTCAGCATTATTTTGTAAAGTATCTAAAATCACTTTTGGTGTATGCCAAAGCGCTGCAATAATTTCAGAAACACGGTCAGTTGAAATGCTTTGCTTAATTTGACCAATTTTCAATACCAATAGCATTAATGCCGCAAGCTGTGTGGTAAATGCTTTGGTCGAAGCAACACCAATTTCAGGGCCTGCGAGCGTCAACAAACTGTAGTTGGTTTCACGGACCATCGACGAGGTTGCCACGTTGCAAATGGTCATGGTGGTGATATTCAAGCTTTTCGCTGCTGCACGCTTTTGCGTATCACGCAGTGCAGCTAAAGTATCGGCTGTTTCACCTGATTGAGAAATACAAACATACAGTGTGTTATTCACAATCACAGGCGAGCGATAACGGAATTCACTGGCAATTTCGACTTGGCAAGGCACATCGATCAGTTGTTCAAACCAATATTTGGCAATCATACCGGCATGGTAGCTAGTACCACAAGCGATGATTTGCACTTGTTGAATTTGACTGAAATCTTGAGCTGCATTGGCAAGGAAATCATCACGAAGCGCATTACCATTTAATGCTTGTGAAATCGTTTGCTTAATCGCTTCAGGCTGCTCATAAATTTCTTTGAGCATATAGTGTTTATATTCACCTTTTGAAGCATTGCTGACAGTCGCATCAAGCTCTTTGACTGGTCGATTCACCAATTTACCATCGACGAATACTTCAATGGTATTACGTGTCAAACGTGCAATATCACCTTCTTCAAGGTAGATAAAACGGTTGGTAATCGGTAAAAGTGCCAATTGATCCGAACTAATAAAGTTTTCACCAATACCGACACCAATCACAAGCGGTGAACCTTCACGCACCGTGATTAATTCATCAGGATGGTCGGTATGTACGATACCCAGTGCATAAGCACCTTTGAGTTGAGGCACGACACTTTTAACCGCTTCTAAAAGACTCGGAGTGGTTTTTAAAGCGTCATTGACTAAATGCGCGACAACTTCTGTATCGGTTTGTGAGGTAAAAACATAACCAAGCGCTTCAAGATCATCTTTAAGCTCTTGATAGTTTTCAATAATACCGTTATGAACAACAGCCACATTGCCTGAAATATGCGGATGGGCATTATTTTCAGTCGGTTTGCCATGGGTTGCCCAGCGCGTATGTGCAATACCGACCGAACCTGCAATATCTGCTTCTTCAACGGCTTGTTCAAGATTTGCAACTTTACCTACGCGACGTTCACGTAGAACGTGGCCTTTATTAATCAGCGCTAAACCCGCAGAGTCATAGCCACGATATTCAAGACGCTTTAAGCCTTCAATTAAAATATTGGTAATACTACGTTCTGCAACGCCACCGACAATACCGCACATAATTTAATCCTCTTATTTCTTCAATTTTTGGGGACGTTGATAGTTTTCTTTGGCAAATTGCTTCGAACGTTCTACCGCAAGGCTATTGTCTGCCACGTCACGTGTAATGGTTGAGCCAGCACCCACTGTTGCACCATGACCAATGGTGACAGGAGCGACTAATGAGCTATTTGAGCCGATGAAGGCTGAGTCACCAATAATGGTTTTAAATTTGTTTGCGCCATCATAGTTGCAGGTAATGGTGCCTGCGCCAATGTTTGAACCTGCACCGACTTCTGCATCACCTAAATAGGTAAAGTGGTTGGCTTTTGAGCCTAAGCCGACAGTGGTATTTTTAACTTCAACAAAGTTACCAATATGCACTTCATTGGCCAATTTTGCGCCTGGGCGTAAACGTGCAAATGGACCAATTTGAGCGTCTTCACCAACAATGGCGCTGTCAAAAACGCTATATGGTTGAACTTTAGTACCTGCCGCAATCTTGGTGTTTTTAATGATACAACCTGCACCAATTTCTACGTTATCACCGAGTTCAACATCACCTTCAATAATCACGTTAATATCGATACGGACATCTTGACCAACAGTCAATGTACCACGTAAGTCGAAACGTGCAGGATCAATCAGGTGAACGCCTTGTTGCATCAGTTGTTTAGCTTGGAATGCTTGAAATTCACGTTCAAGTGCAGCCAATTGTACACGGTCATTGACACCTTCCACTTCGAAAGCGCGTTCTGGCTCAACAGATGCCACTTCGAGACCGTCAGCAATTGCCATAGCAACGATATCGGTCAGGTAATATTCACCTTGCGCATTGTTGTTGCTTAATTTTGGCAACCATTCATGTAATTTGGCATTACTTACGGCATAAATACCGGTATTAAATTCTTTGATTTTACGTTGTTCTTCAGAGGCATCTTTGTGTTCAACAATGGCTTGAATTTTGCCATTTTCACGTACAATACGACCATAACCTGTCGCATCATTAACCGTTAACGTTACTAAGCCAATGCCGGTTTGAGCAGATGCATCTAATAGTTTTTGTAATGTTGCTTCAGTGATGCAAGGCACATCACCCGAGAGAATCAAAGAAATCCCGGTTTTTGCTAGGACAGGCAGAGTCACTTTGACTGCATGGCCTGTACCCAATTGTTCTGCTTGTTCAACCCATTTGACATTTTCATGTGCAAACGCGTTTTGAACCAATTCACCGCCATGCCCATAGATGGTAATTATTTCTTCTGCATTTAGTTTTTTCGCAGTGTTGATGACATGGCCGAGTAGAGGTTGTCCTGCGAGTGGTTGTAATACTTTGGGTAAACGAGAACGCATACGTGTCCCTTTACCTGCAGCAAGAATAATAACGCTAGTAGACATGTTTAATCCTAGGTGTTTCTATTACATAGACAAAATATAAAAATAAATACAGATGCAAAGCGCGGCCCAAAGGCCCGCAATAATGTCGTCGAACATGATGCCAAAGCCACCACCGACTTGACGGTCAATGACACGAATAGGCCACGGTTTCCAGACATCAAATAAACGGAATAAAGCAAAACCAATCAATGCCCAAGTCCAGTTCATTTGCCCAAGATATAAAATTGGGAGGAAGGTAATGGACTGACCGGCAAATTCATCCCATACGATGCGGCCATCATCATGAACACCCATGACTTTGGCGGTTTGACCACAAATATAGATCCCAATAATCGACATGAGGATCATGACTATAATGGAGTTGAAAAAGCCGATTGCAAGCCAACCTGGAATAAACAACAAAGCAAAAGCAGAGCCAAAGGTACCCGGTGCTTTGGGTGCAAGACCCGAGCCAAATCCCACGCCACAAAAGGCGATGACTCGGTTAAACCAAGACATGGATTTAAAGTTAATGGCTGGCTTATGCAAAATGCTGGTATCCCTTAAATTTTATGACTTGGTCAACACCGTGATTGTTATAACGGATTCCCAAATTTGGGGTGATTTGACCGATTTTACTAATGTTTACATCTAATTCTAGTTGCAGAAGCTTTTTATAATTCTGCGGACTTATTGTAAAGCATAACTCGTAGTCATCTCCACCCGCGAGGGCGTATTGCCACTGCTTTTCTTGTTGTAATTGTTTTACATCGTGATCGATAGGAAGTTGATCTAATTCAATTTCTGCACCGACGTTTGAAGCGGCGAGGATATGTCCTAAATCTTGTGCGAGCCCATCAGAGACATCAATCATACTGTTGGCTAAGCCTTTGAGCTGTTGCCCCAGTAAGCAACGTGGTGTGGGATAATCTAAACGGCGCTGTAAGCGATGACCTAAATGGTTTAAGCCAAATGCAGCATCACCGACTTGTCCGCTGACGCAGATATAATCACCGATTTGGGCACCTGAACGTGGGACAGCTTGTCCTGATTCTACCCAGCCAAGGGCTGTGACTGAAATCGTCAGATGAGGACTTTGTGTGGTATCACCACCAATTAAACTCACACCAAATTGATCGCAACAATCATATAAACCCTGACTAAAGCCTTTGAGCCAGTCATGATCAATTTGGGGTAGGCTCAATGCCAATAAAATACTGTGTGGTTTGGCACCCATTGCAGCAATGTCAGAGAGATTGACGGCAACAGATTTCCAGCCGATGGCATGTGGGTTTGTGTCGAGGGGAAAGTGACGCCCAGCAACCAGTGTATCGGCACAGATGACCAATTGT
Organism: Acinetobacter sp. YH12052; assembly: GCF_013419835.1. Taxonomy (NCBI): domain Bacteria; kingdom Pseudomonadati; phylum Pseudomonadota; class Gammaproteobacteria; order Moraxellales; family Moraxellaceae; genus Acinetobacter; species Acinetobacter sp. YH12052. The sequence continues at coordinate 86,619 of NZ_VOZI01000011.1, read as the reverse complement.
TGCTGTGGAGGAGGGGTGAGCAAGGCTGAGTCATCACCGACCCCTAAATCGACAGAATTGATATTCTGACGATTAAAATAGGTATCAATGATCGAGAACTCAGCCATACAACGTACTACTTAAAAAATTAATTAGCTTGTTGTTTTTCTGCTGCACGCAATGTAGTCGCTAAACGATCCAATACACCATTGATGTATTTGTGGCTGTCTGCACCGCCAAAATGTTTAGCTAACTCGATCGCTTCATCTAACACGACGCGATATGGAATCTCAAGATGTTCTTTGAGTTCATATGCACCAAGACGAAGTGTTGCAAGTTCAACACCATCTAAAGCGTCTACTTCACGATCGAGTACAGGGATTAAAAGCGCATCCAATACTTCATGATTGGCAACAACCTCGGTCAATAACTCGTGGTAATAGCCGAGGTCGACCTTATGCATGGCATTATCCACACGTGTACGTGCTTCAATCTCATGGACAGGATTGCGGCTCATTTGCCATTCATAAATTCCTTGTACAGCAAAGCGACGTGCTTTACGTTTTGCTGCATAAGTTGCTTGAAGTGTTTGCGACATAGCGTTAAATAGCCTTTAACAAGTTAACCATTTCAATAGCAGTCAAGGCAGCTTCACTACCTTTATTGCCTGCTTTTGTACCTGAGCGTTCAATCGCTTGTTCAATACTATCCGTAGTCAATACACCATTAATTACTGGTAAGCCAGTGTCTAGACCAACAACGCCTAAACCTTTGGCACATTCGCCAGCAACAAAATCGAAGTGAGGCGTGCTACCACGAATCACTGCGCCAAGCGCGATGATGGCATCGAAACGATCTGAAGCTGCAAGTTTTTTTGCAACCACAGGAAGTTCCCAAGCACCCGGTGCATGAACAACAGTGATATTATCCTCTGATACGCCATGACGTTTCAATGTATCAACGGCACCTTCTAGCAAATGTTCAACAACAAAGCTATTAAAACGACCAACTAAAATCGCATAACGGTCTTCGTTCGCGAGATGTAACATACCTTCAATACGGCGAACTGCCATAGCAACCTCGATTATTTCTCTGATGTTTGATTTGCGGTGATGTATTCCACCACTTCTAAGTTAAAACCTGATAGTGCATTAAAGCGTAGTGGAGAGCTGAGTAGCTTCATTTTTTCCACGCCTAAATCACGTAAAATTTGTGCACCCACACCAATGGTTTGATACTGCTGAGACAGTGCCGCATTGGATTTAACATTTTTCGGTGCAGTTAAATTTTCTAAAGCAGGGCCTAAGTCCTGTAAATGACGCTGACCAATCCATACTAAAACACCACGATCGCTGGATGCGATTTCTTTGAGTGCTTTATCGAGATTCCACGCCGGAGCACCATCTTGTTTATTGAGTTTTAATAAGTCACGAACCGGGCTGAAACCATGTACACGGACTGTGGTTATGCCTTGTTTTGGTTCGCCTTTAACCAGTGCCAAATGAATGTCTGGGTTACCAATTTCACGGTAACGGAACAATTCAAAAGTACCGTATTCAGTATCTAAAGTTTGTTGATCAATGCGCTCAACGGTTTGCTCATTGGTCATGCGGTAGTGAATTAAGTCCGCAATCGTGCCCATTTTTAAGCCATGCTTTTCAGCAAAGACTTCAAGATCAGGGCGACGTGCCATGGTGCCGTCTTCATTGATGATTTCACAAATCACCGAAGCTGGTTCAAGACCTGCTAAACGCGATAAATCACAACCGGCTTCAGTGTGGCCTGCACGGTGTAGGACACCACCAGGCTGTGCCATCAGCGGGAAAATATGGCCTGGCTGTACGATGTCAGCCGGTTTAGCATGTGCTGCCACCGCCGTTTGAATGGTGTGCGCACGTTCAGCAGGTGAGATGCCTGTTGAAATGCCATTTGCTGCTTCAATCGACAAGGTAAAGTTGGTGCCGTGCTGTGCACCATTGGCATCTACCATGAGTGGTAGATTTAACTGTTGGCAACGCTCTTTGCTGAGCGTTAAGCACACAAGACCACGCGCATGCGTAATCATGAAGTTGATATCTTCAGGGCGTACGTGGGTCGCAGCGATAACAAGGTCGCCTTCATTTTCACGATCTTCATCATCCATCAGGATGACCATTTTTCCTGCACGAATATCAGCTACGAGCTCTTCAACAGTATTGAGCGGCATCAATCTTCACCTTTTTGTTTGTCTCGAATGACATTTACTTGCATTGATTGTTGCATAGTCTAACGTTTTTTTGCGTTCTTTGCCTATGCTTATCATTTTCCTTTAATGGCTCATTGTTATACACAGTCGTCAGAACCTTGAAAAGAGGACTTTATTTGAATTGTGCCATTTATGCCCAATCTTTAAGCGATTGAAAAGCATAAAAATTGGCAACCTTATACGGATATTGAATAATTAAGCCAAAGGGAGCTGACAGTTTATCGGAAGAGTTTAATCGCATAACTACATGAAGGATCACATAAAATAATCGTCACTTATGCAGCTGAGTGTGCAGCTAAATAATCTTGAATGATCATTTTATTGGCCTGCAAAATGCTTTTTTGTAATTCGGGATCATGCATTGCCCGTGCAATTAAAACCGCACCGACCAATTGGGACATCATGGCCCAAGCTTTTTCTTCACTCGCCAAATGTGCGCTAAATAAAGCATGACCGCGCAGTAATTCCTTTTCATAGGCCTGTTTAATCGTGTCATCTGCACGAGCTACTTCGGTCGCAAGTGTCGGCAAAACACAGCCTTGTTCAGGATGTTCAAGGTGGGAAGGGGTTAAGTAACGGTCTAATTCAAAATTAATCCAGTCGGCTGCATTATGATGCGGGTTGCTTTGCCACATGTTAAAGCTTTGCTGCAATTCATATTCAACCAATGCTTTGAGTAAATCCTGTTTTGACGAAAAATGTGAATAGAATGCGCCACTAGTTACACCTGCAGCTTTCATTAAGCTGTCAACACCTGTTGCAGCAAAGCCATTTTTTTTCGCAATTTGCCCCGTAATGTTGAGCAATTCTTGTCGTTTTTGTTGTTTGTATTCGGGTTTATAGCGCATGTGCATGACCCTAAAAAATTATGATTGACGATAAATTAATCATAACATAGTATTCGTTATAGTAACGATCGTTATTTAATAAAGTGTGGTTTAAAACCGACGCGTAAATAAAATGAGCGTGGAATAAAAATAAAACAGCAATGGAGTGAGACTATGCAACAAATCAACAAGACTTCAGCAAAAGTCGCTTTAGTGATTGGTGCAGGTGATGCAACCGGCGGTGAAATTGCCAAACGTTTTGCGCGAGAGGGTTATATTGCCTGTATGACACGTCGGAATGCAGACAAATTACAGCCTTTAATTGCTGAAATTCAAGCACAGGGAGGGACTGCTTTTGGCTTTGGTTCGGATGCTCGAAAAGAAGAGCAAGTGATTGAACTCATCGAGCACATTGAATCAAACATTGGCCCGATTGAGGTCATGGTCTTTAATATTGGTGCCAATGTGCCATGTAGTATTTTGGAAGAAACCGCACGTAAATATTTCAAGATTTGGGAAATGGCATGTTTCTCGGCATTTTTAACGGGGCGGGAAGTGGCGAAGCGCATGGTGAGCCGTGAATCTGGCACAATTATTTTTACGGGTGCGACGGCTGGGGTTCGTGGTGCCGCAGGCTTTGCCGCTTTTGCTGGCGCAAAACATGCGCTTCGTGCCTTGGCACAAAGCATGGCGCGTGAACTTGGGCCTAGAAATATTCATGTGGCGCATGTGGTGGTTGATGGTGCAATTGATACCGATTTTATCAAAGATACATTCCCTGATCTTTATGCTAAAAAAGAGCAAGATGGTATTTTAAATCCCGTACATATTGCAGAAAATTATTGGCATCTCTCACAGCAACCACGAGATGCATGGACGCATGAATTAGATCTGCGACCGTGGATGGAACGCTGGTAAGCGTAATTTGATTCAAATAAAAGAACGATACGCGGTAAGGTCATCCGCAAGTGTTTGAGACAGGACTACATCTATTCAAAAATGTTTTTGCGATACTTTGAATAATTAGACGCTAGTGAACGAGTTTTGCGGATGACAATGGTTTTGGGTACTTTTGCCGAAACAAAAGTACCTCCAGCCGAAGGCTAATCCCTTTATTTAAACCCTGGATGTAAGACTCCGTCAAATCGGCTTAAAAATCATTTAAAAAATACGATGTTACTTTTACGTGCGTAACATCAGTTAGGAAAATAAGCAAAAAAAGGACGAAAAACATGAAAGTCATTGAATTTTATTTTGATGTCGGCAGCCCATATAGTTATATCGGTTTTCATCGCATTCAACAGATTGCACAGCAGTATCAAGCCGAGCTGATCTGGAAGCCAATGCTACTCGGTGGAGTGTTTAAAGCCACAGGCAATAGTAGCCCAATGGCGGTACCTGCGAAGGCACGTTATTCCATGATTGATCTTCAACGTTGGGGAAAGTTATGGCAGATACCCGTACAGATGAATCCGTATTTTCCGATCAATACTTTGCAGTTGATGCGTTTGATAACCGCAGTCCAATTATTTCAGCCTGAAGTATTTCTCAATGCACTGACGGGTATTTTTAACGCAATGTTTGGTCAGCCACGCAATTTAAATGATCTCAATGAATTAATTCAATTGATGCAGGAGCTTGGATTGGAGGTAGCGCAGGTTAAATCATGGCTTGAAGATGAAAAAGTAAAGTCTGAGCTTAAAGTGGTGACCGAAGAAGCCATTGCACGTGGTGTGTTTGGGGCGCCAAGTTGGTTTGTCGATGATGAGTTATATTGGGGTGTTGATCATTTACATTTTGTTGAGGCGGCTTTACAGGCTTCATCACGATCAGCCTAATTGGACGAATACTTGAGTGAATGCTATTGAATATAAGCACCAGTTTTAGGGCGGGAATGCAGAAGTCATTGTAGATGTAAGTGGAATTATAGAATGGATCATGGCTGATTGTCTTACTTACATCTACTTTTACTCAGCTTTCATTTGTATTGAGTCTTATTTTTGGGGGTACTAACTTAAAAAACTTAAGCTTTATTCCGTATATAAATAATGCTGACATTTGGTGCAATTTACGGTGCATGAATCGCTTGCATAAATACCTTTACGAAAGAATCGTTTATTGCCGCAAAAGATACAGATAAATTCATCTTTATGATTTTTAGCGCTTGGTAGCTCTTGGTAAACGAGTCTTAATCCATTGTCTTTATAACGATAATTTCGACCATAAATTTGTTTAGCAAGCCAATAGTCCAAACTTGTAAATTTTATGGCAATACAACTGATGATACAAAAAGGAAATAGCCATATAGATCCAAATGCTTTGGAAACAGACGCCCAACCTGAAAATACACTTGTGAAAGTAAAAAACATGACCGCGAAAGCACCAAAGAAGAAAAGATAGAATACTTTGCTTTGGAAAGAGCTTAATTTGTTTAAGTATTTGAGATGATGTTCATAGGTCGAAATATCATCTTGGTTGGGCACAAATGCGGGATAACGTGCTTGCTTAGGTTTGTCTGACACTTGATCACCAAATGAATGACCACAGGCACTACAAAAGTGATGTTGTACTAATGCTTTTTCTCCACAGGAGACACAATATTTCATAGCTATTTAAATATTTTTAATTAATAAAGTTATTTGTTTAGCAAGCATAAGAAAATTTGCAGCTTTTTAAAAGAAATTTTAATGAATTCTTTGAAGAGGCTTCTAACAAAAAAGCGAACCGAAGTTCGCTTTTTATCTCATGTATTGTTCAACGCTGCTTAGAAGAAGCCCATTGGTTTGGTGTCATAGCTCACCAACAAGTTTTTGGTTTGTTGATAATGATCAAGCATCATTTTGTGGTTTTCCCGGCCGATCCCTGATTTTTTGTAGCCACCGAATGCTGCGTGTGCAGGGTAGATATGATAACAGTTGGTCCATACACGACCTGCCTGAATAGCACGACCCGCACGATATGAAGTATGCGCTGAACGCGACCAAACCCCTGCACCTAGACCATAAATCGTGTCATTGGCAATTTTAATGGCATCATCAAAGTCTTTAAAGGTTGCTACTGAAAGCACAGGGCCGAAGATTTCCTCTTGGAAAATCTTCATGTCATTGGTGCCTTTAAAAATCGTTGGCTCAATATAGAAACCTGTACCGACTTCATTTCGTGGGTCACCACCAGTAATGAGCTGTGCACCTTCATTTTTACCTGTAGCGATACAGCCTAAAATTTTGTCTTGCTGCTCTTGCGATGCCTGTGCACCAATCATGGTATCGGTATCGAGTGGATGACCCGTCTTAATACGTTTGACACGTTCGACAGCCATTTCCAAGAATCGATCTGCAATGCTTTCTTGTACCAATGCACGTGAAGGACATGTACAAATTTCACCTTGGTTGAGCGCAAACATGGCAAAACCTTCGAGTGTTTTATCTAAGAACTCATCATCTTTGTCCATGATGTCTTCAAAGAAGATATTTGGTGATTTTCCACCAAGTTCTAAAGTCACAGGAATGATATTTTCAGTCGCATATTGCATGATCATTTGACCCACAGCGGTTGAACCGGTGAAGGCGATTTTTGAGATGCGTGGATTGGTCGCCAATGGACGACCGACTTCAACACCATAACCATTCACAATATTCAGCACGCCCGGTGGGAGTAGATCTTGAATGAGTTCAGCCAAGACCAAGATGCTGACAGGCGTTTGCTCCGCAGGTTTCAACACGATGCAGTTACCCGCAGCCAATGCTGGAGCAAGTTTCCAAGCCGCCATCAAGATTGGGAAATTCCACGGAATAATTTGACCGACCACACCAAGTGGTTCATGGAAATGGTAAGCAATAGTATTTTCATCAATTTCAGAAATGCCGCCTTCTTGGGCACGGATACAGCCGGCAAAATAACGGAAGTGATCGATACAAAGTGGAATATCAGCGGCTAAGGTTTCACGAATCGGTTTACCGTTGTCCCATGTTTCTGCAACTGCAAGGAGCTCTAGGTTTTCTTCAAGTCGATCGGCAATTTTTAATAAAATATTTGAGCGTGTCGTTGGGGAAGAGGCGTTCCATTGGGCTTTGGCTTTATGCGCTGCATCCAAAGCCAATTCGATATCTTCAGCAGAAGAACGTGGCACTTTGGTAAAAACTTTACCGTCTACAGGGGAGATATTTTCAAAGTATTCACCTTTCACTGGCGCGACCCATTGGCCACCAATCAGGTTTTCATACTGAGCTTTAAACTGAACTTTTGAACCGGGTTGATTAGGATCGACATAACGCATATGAATTTTCCTTTGCTTGTTTATTATGATCTTGTTGGGCTGCCCATCTGTGGCAATCTACAGCTTTGGTATAAGGTACTTTTGTACATTATTTGATTAGCATAGCCTGTATAAGGTTGGAAAAAGGTTGGAGACAAGAAGGTTTACAATATTTTTTTTCAGTCTTAAAAACAAAAGCTGGGAAACGGATTTTTAGTCATGAATTGTTGTGAGAATAATGAATGATGATACAGAAGGATTTATCTGAAAAACGACAGAATGTCGAACGGTTAAGGCAGGGCATGAGTCTGTCAAAGCAGCAAAGCTCGCAATTGAATGAGAGCATTGCGAGTTCTTGGCAGCGATCGGCGCAGGCGGAAATTCCGGAAAACCGGAGTGCTGCGCCTTTGGTGAATTTAAGTCCTCAGAGTCAACAGCAGTCGGCATTGCATCACGCGTTGCAACATTGTGCCGAAGATTTAAAACACATTGCCGAACAATCGTCGATGGTACTTGCCGTAGGCGATGTGGGGAGCACGATTATTTGGAGTGCGTCGAGTCGGCAAATGCAAAGTGCTGCGGAAAGTGTGCATTTTATTGCAGGTGGGCAATGGCGCGAAGAATTGGTCGGCACCAATGCATTAGCGTTGTCTTTAAAAACCCAACAGTCGAGTTGTGTGTTTTCAAATGAACATTACATGCCATCAGTACATGAATGGGTCTGCTATGCAGCACCGATTATCGATCCACATACGCAGCAAATTTTGGGCGTGGTTGATTTATCCACCGTGTGGAAAAACCACAATAGTTTAGGGCTACTTGCGGCTGAACGCTGCGCTTCGATTATTCAATCGGCTTTACTCGATTTTCAAAAACAGCATTTGTATATTCGGGCCTTTGCTGTGCCGCAAGTGTTATTTAATGGCAAAGTGATGGTGCTGACCCCGCGGCAAATAGAAATTTTGACCATCTTGGCGCTATGTCCGCAAGGCATGACCTTAGATACTTTGCATCAAGCCTTATATGGTGAACGTAAGGTGAGTGTTGGGACTTTAAAAGCGGAAATGTCGCAGCTACGCGATATTTTGGGTGGCATGTTAGGCTCAAGACCCTATCGCTTATTGGCGCAAGTCGAAGCCGACTTTTTACAAGCCGAGCAAGCTTTAGATGCAGGTTATCTCGATTCTGCATTAAAACTGTGTTCAGGGGTTTTCTTGGCCAAAACCGAAAGTCCTTTTTTAGGGGCATGGCGTGATTGTCTTGAGTCACGATTGAGCCAAGCGATTTTTAATGCCAAAGAAACGGATGTTCTACTCAAACATGTCGCGCGTTTCCCTGAAGCTATCGATGCGGTTGAACGCCTGATCGAGCTGATGCCCAGATCACATCCCGTACATCAGACTTTGTTGAAACTAAAACAGTAATTTGCAATGTGATTCAGGCTATTAAAGGCCTTTATTGGCCAGCCATTGAAAGAGCTTGGTATAGACTTGTTCTCGCGCGGTTTTTTCCGAAAGTACTAAATCATGCAAGCCATTGTGAATGCTTTGAATGGTGACATCGCCTTGAATTTTCTTGGCATATTTTTGGATATCTTTTACACCCAAAATCACATCACTGGTCTGCGCTGCTTTACCCCATTTTTTGGGATTTTTAGTTTGATGCGAGTGCATGACTAAGACCGGTACATCTAGGCTGACACCTCGGTGGATCTCCTTTTGAGCCTCATAAATTGTCCGTACAAAACTTAAATACACCATTGGATAGCGGGTCTTTTTCCAGTCTAAATTGAAGTCCCATTCACCCTTGAGTTCACAGTGTAAGCTGGCGGTGTACCATTTATTCAGTTCACTTGGGAATTTTAAATTTGGAAAAGTCTTTGCCAATTTACTCAGCTGTGGAATACCCAGTGCGCGTTTCACTGGATTCATGTTGAAATCATAAAATGGGCTATTGACCCAAAGGGCTTGAATTAAAGGATGATTTTGATGATGCGCCGCATACAAGGTGGTGGTTAATCCACCCGTTGAATGACCACAAAGCAGTAAGGCATCGTGACCTTCATCTGCAATGATCGTTAGGGCTTGATCTATTTCGGCATCGTATTCAGATAGTTCATGCACATTATAGTATTTTTGATGCGGGCGGATGGAGCGGCCATATTTTCTTAAATCCAAGGCATAAAAGTCGAAACCGTGCTGATTGAAGCGTTCCGCCATTTCGGTTTGGAAAAAATAATCGATAAAGCCATGGATATAGAGCACCGCTTTGGAGGTGGGGGCCGCTGCTTTTTTGCGAACCAGTGTGGCAACCACAGGGCCTTCATAATCATCCGGGAAGGTCAGCGTGGCTTGTTCATAGCCTGCGCCCAAAATGTCAGGCTGATACTGAATATGTGAATGGCTCATTATTATACTCATCAATATTATTGGACATTATGCTTTATCCTTGATGAGCCATAACCTTTTGTCAAATGAATAATCGATGCTGTTATGCGAACTAAAAAAGAGTGACCTCAGTATGAAAACGACCAATCTAGAGTCGCTTCCCTGAAATAAAAAGTGAAATGGATTCAGTTGAGCCTACATCACCAGACTCAAAGGGTAATGTAGGCACTTAGGTCACTTAAACATGAAGACCTTTGAGGGCTTAACTTAAACAGCCGCTTTGAAGTCGACCACAGAAGCATTGGCTTTAAGCGCTGCCTTGAAAATATCAACCACTTGAGCATGATTCGCTTTACGTGGATTGGTCAGCATGCAGGCATCTTTTTGCGCATTTTCAGACATGATGCTGAGGTCTTGTTCTTTCACACCGAGTTCAGAAAGGCTCGATGGAATGCCAATCGAAGCAGAGAGTTCACGGATTGCTGCAATCGCTGCATAAGCCGCTTCAGTCACCGTTAAACCGTCGGTTGGCACACCCATGAGCTGTGCGATACGTGCATAGCGGTCAGGGCAGGCGATCAGGTTAAATTCGCAAACGTGTGGTAGCAGCACGGCATTACATACGCCATGTGGCAAGTTGTAGAAGCCGCCGAGTTGGTGCGCCATCGCGTGGACATAACCTAAAGATGCATTGTTAAATGCCATCCCTGCTAAGTACTGCGCATAGCTCATCGCATCACGTGCTTCTAGGTTTTCGCCATTGGCGACGGCAGGGCTGAGCCATTCACTGATCATTGAAATGGCTTTTTCAGCACAAGCATCGGTAATAGGATTGGCTGCTGTAGAAACATAAGCTTCGACCGCATGTGTTAATGCATCCATACCGGTTGCTGCAGTGAGCGCCGCAGGTTTCGCAATCATCAGTTTCGGGTCATCAATAGCGATAAGTGGGGTACAACGCCAATCGACAATCGCCATTTTTACATGGGTTTCAGTATTGGTAATGATACAGAAACGGGTCATTTCTGATGCCGTACCTGCGGTGGTATTAATCGCAATGAGTGGAGTCATTGGAACTGTACTTTTATCGATGCCTTCATAGTCACGAATATGACCACCACCGGCAGTGACTAAGCCAATGCCTTTGGCACAGTCATGAGAAGAGCCGCCACCGAGAGAGACAATAAAGTCACAGCCATTGTCATTGTAGGCATCTACACCGCTATGCACGTTGGTGTCAGTTGGGTTGGGTTCTGCGCCCGGAAAGATGTGACTTTCTACGCCAGCTTCAGTTAAATATGCGGCAATCGTATCTGCTACACCAAATTTGTAAAGACCGGCATCGGTCACGATAAGCGCTTTCTTTGCGCCAAGATTTTGTGCCTTTGCACCAATTTCTTTAGCACAGCCGGGGCCAAAAAGTGAAACACAAGGGATGTAAAAACCGTTTGTTTGATCTGCAATATTTTTAAAAGCCATGGTGCGATTCCTTCTACCATTCATTGTCATTTGTTATGGGTGATACTCACCTAAACTGAGTATTGCGAGGGATGTTTTAAATTCACACCTACCAAAGACCTACCAAAATTATGGCTTTGTTTTGAATTTATTTAATTGATTGAAATTTAATCATTAATTATTTTTGTTATTTTCTAAGATTCGCTAAAAGTCGTATACATTTAAGCCAAAATAGGCGTTGCGATGATTGGATGCATGATCGAGTTATCAGATTATAAAATCTAACTAAAACTACTATCAATTTACTAAATGCCCCAAAGCGCTCGAATCAGGATAGGCTATAACAAATAACGAGATAGTCACTTTTGTGCATTTCGCTTTTTGCAGTGCGAAACAAAAGATTAATTAAACGAGTTAAATAATGCCCAGTGAAAATTTGAAAACGAAACGACCTTTATATATTCCTTATGCCGGAAATACACTTTTAGAACTCCCACTTTTAAATAAGGGTTCTGCGTTTAATGAAGATGAACGTAAGAGCTTTAATTTACACGGTTTAATTCCACACGTTACAGAAAGCATTGAAGAACAAAGTCAGCGTTCTTATCAGCAATATTGTGCATTTAATAGTGATATCAATAAGCATATTTACCTGCGCAATATTCAAGACACCAATGAAACATTGTTCTATCACTTAATTGAAAACCACCTCAGTGAGATGATGCCGATCATCTATACACCAACAGTGGGTGAGGCTTGTCAGCGCTTCTCGGACATTTACCGTCGTCATCGTGGGATTTTTATTTCATATCCTGACCGTGATCATATCGATCAAATTATTCATAACGTGAATAAAAAGAATGTGAAAGTGATCGTGATTACGGACGGTGAACGTATTCTTGGTCTTGGTGACCAAGGCATTGGGGGGATGGGGATTCCGATTGGTAAGTTGTCGCTGTACACTGCGTGTGGTGGGATCAGTCCAGCCTATACTTTGCCGATTACTTTAGATGTCGGAACCAATAACCAACAGCTGTTGAATGACCCGATTTATATGGGTTGGAGTCAGCCTAGGATTAGTGGTGAAGAATATTATCAATTTGTCGATGACGTGATTAAAGCCATTCAACAACGTTGGCCTAAAGCGCTGATTCAATTTGAAGACTTTGCACAAAAAAATGCGATGCCTTTACTGGAAAAATATCGCGATAAAATTTGCTGTTTCAATGACGATATTCAAGGGACAGCAGCAGTGTCTGTCGGAAGTTTAATTGCGGCATCACGTGCAGCAGGCAAGCAGCTCAAAGATCAAATCGTCACCTTCTTAGGGGCGGGTTCAGCAGGTTGTGGGATTGCAGAACAGATCATCAAGCAAATGGTGGCGGAAGGTTTAACCGATGCTCAAGCACGTGCGCGGGTGTTTATGGTCGACCGCTTTGGTTTAATTACTGAAAATCAGCCGAATCTTTTAGATTTCCAACGCAAGCTTGCGCAAGCACCGGATAACGTCGCACATTGGGCAAATGCAGATTCGGTCATCTCACTCCTGGATGTGGTTACACATGCCAAACCGACTGTATTGATTGGGGTTTCGGGACAACCGGGGCTGTTTAGCCAAGAGGTTATTGAAACGATGGCTGCAAATTGTGAACAGCCTATTGTGTTGCCACTATCTAACCCGACATCACGTGTCGAAGCGGTGCCTGCAGATATTATCGAGTGGACCAAAGGTAAGGCCCTGATTGCGACAGGTAGTCCATTTGCACCAGTGAATTATCATGGCAAGATTCATCAGATTTCACAGTGCAATAACTCCTATATTTTCCCGGGGATTGGACTGGGTGTGATTGCATCTGGGGCGAAACGTGTGACGGAAAATATGCTGATGGCATCTAGTACGGCATTGGCGGACTGTTCACCAAAATTGGCAGATCCAAATGCTGATTTATTGCCAAGTTTGGATTATTTACAGGATATTTCGAAGAAAATTGCATTGAAAGTCGCGTTGGCTGCGATTGCTGATGGTGTTGCGCCAAATGTCAGCGTTGAAGTGCTCGAACATGCGATTGAAGCGAATTTCTGGAAACCTGAATATCGTGATTATGTCCGTGTGACCTATTAACGCAATTTTAATTTTTATTCATATTTGTGGAACCTGACTCAAACCATGTTCCACATACTGAATAAATATAGATTGATTTTGATTGGTGTAAGCGATAGATAAAAAAACCCCCATCTTTCGATGAGGGCTTTTTGAATTTGGAGCGGGAAAGGAGACTCGAACTCCCGACCCCAACCTTGGCAAGGTTATGCTCTACCAACTGAGCTATTCCCGCGGAGTCTATCCTGTTTTTTTACTAAAAAACTGAATCGAAAAAAATTTGGAGCGGGAAAGGAGACTCGAACTCCCGACCCCAACCTTGGCAAGGTTATGCTCTACCAACTGAGCTATTCCCGCGGAGTCTATCCAATTTTTTAAATAAAAAACCGAATGAAAAAATTTTGAGCGGGAAAGGAGACTCGAACTCCCGACCCCAACCTTGGCAAGGTTATGCTCTACCAACTGAGCTATTCCCGCATAGCCACGTATAATACATTAAGGATTTTTCAGGTCAATAACTTTATGAAAAACTGTGCATCGTTTGCATAAAATAAAAACAATTTGTTTGAAAATTGGAAGATTTTTGCAGGTCGAAGGCTTCCATTTTGATGAAATCATGCAATTCAGATGGTTTCAGCAACTTTGCGACACAAGAACTTGAACAAATACAGGCTATACTAAGACCAGTTGAACCTTTTTTTGAATTTGGGAGAGCCGTTTTGAGTTTAGAACAGCAATTAATTGAGCGTCTACAGACATTAGCGCCTACACATCTTGAAGTGGTGAATGAGTCCGCAGGTCATGGAGGTTATTTCCCAGGTAAAGAGTCGCATTTTAAAGCAGTGATCGTGAGTGAGGCATTTGCAGGTTTGCGTTTGGTGCAACGTCATCAAAAAGTCTATGCCGCAGCCGGTGATTTACTTAGTCCGGGGCAAATTCATGCCTTGGCCATTCATGCGTTTTTACCCGAAGAATGGAAAGGTCAAGACACCACTAGCCCTGAATGTGCGCATGCACCTAAGTCATCTTAAGGTGAGCCATGGAAACGCAATTAATCATTAAAATCATTCATATGTGTGGTGTGGCTTTAGGCTGTGCTGCCATTTTCATTCGTGCTTTTACGCTGTTTAAAGGGACGCAGGGCAATTTACCGAATCCATCAGGTCGTAAGTTTTTTGTTGCTTTGCAACATGGCTCAATGACATTAATTGCTGTGACAGGAATTATCTTATTGTTTATGAAGAACTTTGATGTGCAGCCATGGTTCTATGCCAAAGTTGTACTATTTCTAGCGTTGCTGTCTTCTTTATCTAAAGCGTATAAAAAAGATGACAGTGTTTTATTGGTTCAGCGCCGTGCGGGCTTATTTATTGCAGCTGTTGCACTTATTTTCATCATTACATTGGTTATAATTAAACCAGTTTTTGGATAAATGGCTTATCCACATGGCCGATTTCAAGGCTTGAGTAAAAAAACAAAGATTAGAGGGTTTTGAATGCGTACGCGTGTGGTATTTAACCAAAAAGGTGGTGTGGGGAAATCGAGTATTACGGTCAATTTAGCTGCGATAAGCGCGCACCAAGGTTTAAAAACTTTGGTGGTTGACCTCGACCCTCAAGCCAATTCAAGTCAATATTTGTTGGGGGATGATGCGACGTATTCGGCAGATAAGCCTGCTCTTGAACCCAATATTGAAAATTATTTTGAAGAAGTCTTGGGGACGCAACAAAGTAAAGGTTTGTTGGGAAATGCCATCGGTTCGATTTTGAAGGGTCGTGCCAAAGGTTTGGAAAGTTATGTGCATGCATCGCCTTATCCACGTTTAGATGTGATTCCAGCCAGTCCAAATTTAGGCGCGTTGGCACATGCCTTAGAATCTAAGCATAAAATTTACAAACTGCGTGATGCTTTGCAGCAGATGAGCGGTCAATATGATCGAGTGTTTATTGATACACCGCCTGCCTTTAACTTTTTTACTTTATCTGCGTTGATTGCGGCAGATCGCGTGCTGATTCCATTTGACTGCGATGTGTTTTCAAAACGTGCCTTACAGACCCTGATCGAAAATGTGTTAGAAACGCAGGATGATCATAATGATCATTTAGAAATTGAAGGCATTGTGGTCAATCAATTTCAGGCACAGGCGAAGTTGCCGCGTGAAGTTGTACAACAACTCAAAGATGAAGGTCTGCCTGTATTGGACAGCATGTTACCGCCTTCGGTGCTGATGAAAGAATCTCATCATAAAAATCAACCTTTAATCCATTTGGCTGCAGATCATAAATTGACGCAAGCCTATCAATCATTGTTCAATGAAATTGAGCAAAAGTAGTATCGAGAAAAGTATGAATGCACTTAAATGTGGTCTAGTTGCTTTCACTGCTGTTGTATTGGGTGCATGTGCAAGTACGCCTAAACCAAGCTATGTTTCACCTACACAGTATCAGTCTTTGAGTTGCCAACAATTGCAAAGCGAATACAACCGAATCCACGACTATATTCAAAATGGTGTAGAAACACCGAAGCGCACAGGCGTTGGTGTCGGTGTTGGCCTCGGTGGTGGCTGGGGCAGCCGTGGAGGTTGGGGAATTGGTCCGAGTATTTCGGTCAATATGGGACAATCTTCAAATACCAAACGTACCGAACTTTCACGCGTTCTAGGTGAGCAAGAAGCGATTGTACAGGCAGCAAAATTTAAAGGTTGTCCGATTATCGTTCGCGCAAATTCGGCTACCGCAGCAAAATCATAAACGGATCATGAGCAGGGGCTCAGGCCTGTGCTATGAGAAAAGTGTAATAAAATTTGTCAGTAGGCGAGGCGTCTACTGGCATTTTTTTTGAGCCAAATAAACTGCACTATTTAGAGCCAATAAAATATTTAAATCTATGAAAAAATTAAATTAAATATTATTGGTGTATTTCAATACCTCCTTCTGGTATTGAACATTCAGCGTGAGTGCATTGACTTGTACAAGGATAAAACTGACCTAGTGCGTACTTGTTTTTTTAAATTCATTTCGGCTAAGGTGTGCGCTTTGAAACATTGTCTGGGTATTTATGATTGAGAGTTGGCTTTTTGTATTGGCAATGATTGCGGTGATGATGACGCCGGGACCTAGCAATGCACTAATGGCAAGCTCTGCACATCAACAAGGCATTGCAAAGACGTGCATGCTGATTCCTGCAGAATTATTGGGCTATTTCTATGCCATTAATTTGTGGGCGTTGATTATTCATTTAAGCGCTCCAGTGTGGCCGAATTTAATTCACTTGCTACATTTTCTCAGTATTGCCTATGTTTTATGGTTGGCTTTTCATTTGTGGAAATCGACGCATTTACACCAGTACAATCAAAAACATCCTTCAATTCAACCACGTGAATTATTCATTTCCTCATTAAAAAATCCGAAAGCCTTGCTTTTTGCTGCAGGTATTTTCCCGATAGAAACTTGGGCAAGCCCATTAAATTTTATTTTGGTTTTCGCTGTATTTAGTGTGGTTTTATTGCCTGTTGCGTTGTTTTGGATGTCATTTGGACGGACGATTTTGGCGGGTAAGACCCAAAAAATTAAGGCCGATCTTCTGTATAAAGGATCGGCCCTGATGCTGATTTTATGTATGTTTCCCGTGGTTTTGCGCTTTTTTGCTTAAAGGCGTTCACCATATCGGTTTATTTCTTTAATTTTGCTCGAATAAAACCAATCACACCCGGTAAAACACTAATAATAATGATGCCAAAGATCAGATGGGTGAAGTTATCTTTCACGATGGGCATATTGCCAAATAAATAGCCTAAAGTGATAAATGAGCCGACCCAACAAATCGCACCAATCATGTTAAAAGTCAGGAAGTACTTGTAGTTCATGCTGCCTGCACCTGCGACAAAAGGTGCGAAGGTTCGTGCAAAAGGAATAAAGCGGGCAAAAATAATGGTTTTACCACCGTGTTTTTCAAAGAATTTTTGCGTATTGACCAAATGTTGACGGTTAATAAAGCGTGATTCAATTTCAAAGACACGTGGGCCAATATATTTACCAATATGGTAATTCAGCGTGTCGCCCAAGACCGCAGCGATAAACAGCAAAATCACCAAAACCCATGGATCCATGGCACCTGTTGACGCAGCGAGCGCGCCTGCTGCAAACAGAAGACTGTCACCCGGTAAAAAGGGCATGACCACTAAACCGGTTTCAACAAAAATGATCAGGAACAGAATTGCATAAATCCATACGCCATAATTGGTAATGAACTCGAGTAAATGGTCATCAACATGTAGTATAAAATCAATCAGTTCCATGGGGCTTATATGTGTAAAATAGTGGTCTGATGCTATCAGTCTGGGGCAGCAAAGTCAGTATTAAAACGTAATTAATTATCAGTAAAATCGTTCTATATATGGAATGATGAGTATTATAAAAGCATATTTAAAGAGAATAAGAAACGACCTAATCTAAGCACATCTTTTGAACAGTATTAAAAATAGGTTTCAGTATGTTTAATCCAAATCTAGTGGTGAAAAATCTGAGTCAACAGCCGCAAATCAATGCGGTAATCAGTCTCGTTGCACGTATTTTGATGGCTTATATTTTTATTGTGGCAGGTTGGGGCAAAATTACCGCTTACACTGCAACCGCAGGTTATATGGAGTCAATGGGTGTACCGGCAGGGCTACTTCCGATCACCATTTTAGTTGAGTTGGGTGGTGGCTTAGCTTTATTGTTTGGTTTTCAAGCACGTTTTGCGGCATTGGGTCTAACCGTATTTAGTTTAATCACTGCATTTTTATTCCATGGCGGTGCAGAAGATGGTATTAACTTTATGAAAAATTTGGCGATGTCAGGCGGTTTATTATTTCTCATGTTACATGGTGCTGGTAAATTTAGTTTTGATCATTGGATTGAAAAATCAAAATAAAATGATCATGAGTCCTAGCATCCATCAAAGCGGCGTTCTGCCGCTTTTTTCAAGTCTACCGCTGATTGAAAGCGGATGGGTAAAGTCCTGAAATGTGTTGTAAAAAACACCGTTTAGCTTGGGGTTTTTGCCCCTGTCCGAATAGTGTGCGAAAGTCCAAGAAAAATGTTAGAATACGGCGCTTATATTCGTTGCCTGCATAGTTGTTTGCCATGACTACCAATACCCAAATTACTGAAGACCGTATCCTGATTTTGGATTTCGGTTCTCAATATAGCCAGCTTATTGCACGTCGTGTACGTGAAGCTGGTGTTTATTCAGAAATGTACGCATTTGATATGTCTGAAGAAGACATTCGTGCATTTAACCCAAACGGGATCATTCTTTCAGGTGGTCCAGAAAGTGTTCATGAAGAAGGTAGTCCGCGCGCACCACAAGTTGTATTTGAACTTGGTGTACCTGTTTTAGGTATTTGCTATGGTCTACAAACCATGTCAGAACAGCTTGGCGGTAAAGTTGAGCCAGGTACTGTGCATGAATTTGGTTATGCAGAAGTTGATATTAAAGTCCGTGACGCTTTAATTGGTGATCTTGAAGATACCAAAGACCAATTAAAAGTATGGATGAGTCATGGCGATAAAGTGACTCAAATTCCTGAAGGTTTCCAAATCACTGCAAGCACAC
The DNA here is from genome assembly GCF_013419835.1 of Acinetobacter sp. YH12052. Lineage (NCBI taxonomy): Bacteria > Pseudomonadati > Pseudomonadota > Gammaproteobacteria > Moraxellales > Moraxellaceae > Acinetobacter > Acinetobacter sp. YH12052. The sequence continues at coordinate 67,769 of NZ_VOZI01000011.1, read as the reverse complement.
CAAGCTGCCCAGTGGCGATGGTTTCTGATGAAAAACGTCGTTTCTACGGTATCCAATTCCACCCAGAAGTGACACACACTGCGAAAGGTGCTGAGTTGTTGTCTAACTTCGTACATGGCGTATGTGGTTGCCGTAACTTGTGGAACTCAGAAAACATCATCGATCTTCGCGTAGAACAACTTCGTGAGCAAATTGGTGATCAAAAAGTTCTATTGGGTCTTTCAGGTGGCGTAGATTCATCTGTTGTAGCTGCACTTTTACACCGTGCGATTGGCGACCAATTGACTTGTGTATTCGTAGATAACGGTTTACTTCGTTTGAACGAAGGCGAGCAAGTGATGGACATGTTTGCGAAAAACATGGGTATCCGCGTGATTCGTGCCGATGCTGAAAATCGCTTTTTAACAGCACTTGCTGGTGAAGTTGATCCAGAGAAAAAACGTAAAATCATCGGTCGTGAATTCATTGAAGTGTTTGCTGAAGAAGCACGTAAGCTTGACGGTGTGAACTTCCTTGCTCAAGGTACCATTTACCCAGACGTAATTGAATCTGCGGCAAGCAAACAAGGTAAAGCACACGTGATTAAATCACACCACAACGTGGGTGGTTTACCAGAAGATTTAGCATTCGAATTGGTTGAGCCAATCCGTGATTTGTTCAAAGACGAAGTACGCCGTTTAGGTACAACTCTTGGTCTTCCATTTGAAATGCTTTACCGTCATCCATTCCCAGGCCCAGGTCTAGGTGTACGTATTCTTGGTGAAGTGAAAAAAGAATATGCAGATATCCTTCGTCTAGCAGATGACATCTTCATGCAAGAACTTCGCGCAAGCGGCTGGTATGACAAAACTGCACAAGCATTTGCTGTATTCCAACCTGTGAAATCTGTGGGTGTCGTAGGTGATGGCCGTCGTTATGCATGGGTGATCGCGCTTCGTGCTGTAGAAACTGTGGACTTTATGACTGCACGTTTTGCACATCTTCCATACGACTTAGTAGACAAGATTTCTACACGTATCATGAACGAGATTGCTGAAGTTTCTCGTGTTGTTTATGACGTATCGTCTAAACCACCAGCAACGATTGAGTGGGAGTAATTTTCTAGCGAAAATTACTTTTTTAAAAAGGACGCTTAGGCGTCCTTTTTTATGAGGTTAGTTTTATGTAAAGTGGATCTAGAGCGGTTGATTCGATTCCAATGCTTTTTAAGAAACCTTCATATTGTCTTGGATTTAACGCAATAATTTTTTTTAAAATAGCAAAAGAAGCTTTATTCATCTCCGGTTGTTCTAAGGGGGTAAAGGATCTTTCGAATATTCCTGCTAAGTGTGAATATTCATTGTTAATTCTATCTGTAAAGGTAAATACTAAATGTTCGCCCCAAAGAGATTTGAGCTTTTCCGTATCGGTGTTAGAGAATCCATCTGGATAGTGAAAGTTAGAATATAGCTCCAAAAATTTTCTAGCATTATTGGGAAAGTTATAAAAAACATTATAGTTCTGATCATTAATGTTTTCTTCGCTTGCGCACAGATGTAGTTGATGAAATAGAAAGTTAAGTTCTGAAAAATAGTTTTTCATATAATTTGGCATTTGAACTATAGTAGAGGTATCAAAGTTTCTTTTAATAATAAAAAATTGTATGTTACCCCATTTTTTCCCATTAAGCCGTTTTAGGTATTTTAAAAATTCTAAATTATGAGTTGATATAAACAGTTGCCCAAATTTTTGATCAACGACAATTTTTTCTTCAATTAGAGAAAAGATAAAGAAAATATGATTGCTATCTAAACTACTTATAGGATCATCAATCCAAATAATTGGTTTCTTGCTTTGATCTAAATCATCTTGGACTTTTGCTAAGAAATAGCAAAAGGAAATTAGGCTTTGCTCACCTTCGCTCAAATTGTGAGCTTTAGTTTTAACTCCATTTTTAATCCGTTGTATTTCAAACTTTATAGATTGCCCATTTGTGCTGGCAGTTTCAATAGGCTCAAGACTCAAATGTTGATGACCAAAATCATGCTGTAGAATTTCATTAATACGTTTACAAGCTTCGCCTTCAGATTTTAACTTATCTTCTTCCGTGTTAATTGCAGCAGTCATAGTATCTTTTTGAGCTTTAAGAGCTGTTAATTCAGTTTCTAATGGTCCAATCGCTTGGAAAGCTAGGTTTATATCTAAGTTTTGTTTGTTGAAATTAATATCATGTAAGAAATGAAAAACGTGGTTTAAACGTAAAGCATTTTTAGCTTCATTTTGTTTAGTTTTCAAGTCACTACTCAATTGGTTGCATTCATCTCTAATATTAGAAATTTGATTAAGAATAGTTGTGATTTCTATAGAATAATCTTGAGGGTTTATTGATTCTAATTCTATAAAAGGGTTCTCGTGTTTCTGCTCGAGTGCTGCTTTTAGTTGTTTAAGCGATGTTTTTTGCATACTACATGCAGATTGTAGACTCGAGTTTAATTCAGATAGTTTGGAGTGATATTGTTGATAATAGAGATTAAGATCTAAAGTGAATTTTAATATATCACTATCTAAATCATTATCTAAAAGCTGAATACCTTTTGAGATTCTGCTTTGAAGCAGTTGAAATTCTTGATTGAAATGTTGTTTAAGAGTTTGTCCTCTTTCTTCTGAAATTTCATTACTACAAAATGCACAAGTTTCCCGATGTTGGTGGAGTTGATGTCCTGTTTGTACCCATGAGTTTAGTGTAGGATTATTCGTTAATTCTTCAATTTTGCCACTTAGATTAACAACGGTCTTTAAAGTTTCATTTGTTGCTTGGGCAAGTGATGAGAAGTTTAAAGTGTATTTAGGGATTTCAGGTGGAGTAGTTAATTCATTTTGTTTTATTAAGGCTAATTTTTCTGTTTCTTGATCGTCAGTTAACGATTGGAAGCTAGTTTTTTGAACTTCAACGATATCATTTCTAAGTTTGGTTATAGAGTAATTAATATCACCAAAAGTAGAATGTTGGGTCTTGATCGAATCAGAGCTGCGAGTTGCTTTGTCCGTGAGTAACTTCTCTAAATAGATTTTCTTAGTACCGTGATCTTCACTAGCATCTTTTACCTCCTTCTCTTTATGTTGGATAGAAAGGTAGACACCAGATTTAGCATTTTCTTCATTTGAACCTAACTCATCTTTTAATTCTTGAATCCGATCTAGAATTTGCTGATTGTCACCACCTAAAGTTACAGAGAATGATTCAATGTTGTCATCTTCATTATGAATAAACTTTAAATGTGCTTTTACGAAATCGGAGTTATAGACATGAATAGGGTGGCTAAAATCTTGAAGGTTATTTTGAGTAATTTCAGTATTATCAGAAAGCTTAATTTTGAAATCAGGATTATCATATTTAGGCGGAAGTTGTTTCTTCTCAAGACTTCGAATTATTTTTGAAAGACTTGTTTTTCCAGAATAATTACGCCCATAAAGGATATTGATATCCTTAAAATCATATACTTCACTTTGACCCTTATTATTCTGATAAGTAAGACTTGTTGCCCAATCAAAATTTTTAAAAATAGAAAAATTATCAATTTTGGATATACGCTTAATTTTCATTAATTTCCCCCGATAATCATAAAATTCAAATATTTATTGTTGTTAAAATATACTTATTGATTGTTAACTGTTCAATAAAAAAGGACGCTTCAGCGTCCTTTTTTATATCTCAACATTCTATTTATAAACAATTGACCAACTACTATCGCTTTCATTATTCGGTTCAGCTTTAGGCTTCGCTTTATGGGTAAAGCTCTGCCAAGATTTCGTCGATTTACGTTCGGGTTTCATGCTTGAATCATAGCGCTCTACACGGTTACGGCCATTTTCTTTTGCCTGATACAGCGCAATATCAGCTTGCTTAATCAGTTCAGTTAAATTTTGTTTATGTGATTTAAGCTGTGAAACACCAATGGAAACGGTAAATTGGATCGGGTGATTTGCGACATTCAGCAAAGATTGATTTTGAAGCGTTAAACGAATACGTTCTGCGATTAACATTGCATCCTGTATTTGCGTTTCAGACAGAAGCACAATAAATTCTTCACCACCAAAACGAGCCAAGACATCTTTTTGGCGCATTTCTTTGCGGGTGGTTTCAGCGATACATTGCAGTACCTGATCACCAACATCATGCCCGTAATTATCATTAATATGTTTAAAATGATCGACATCAAACATCAATAAGCAAGTACTTGCAGGCGTTGGCCATTCATGGATGCGATGCTCAGCCAACTGAACAAACTGACGACGGTTATATAACTGGGTGAGCTCATCTGTATGCGCTAGATTTTTCAGCGTATGCATATTCCAGTCATCAAGCAGGGTACGTAAAAAATGACGACGTGCATTGAGCGTATTGTTCCAACTCATATGCAGGCTGATCATCCAAACAGGAATAGACACCACCACAAAAATCAGTGCTTCTTGCCATGATAAAAGCTGACTCACCGCAAAATACACCAATAGCGAAATGAGGCCCGAACAATACAAGGCGGGCTTAAATTGTGTTTGTACGCAGACATTGGCAATTAAAATAAAGATCGACGCACCATAGATATAGGACGAGACCATTGGGCTATTTGAAGCCAGTAATAAGCCAATCCAAATCGCGGTGCTACAGACTGTCCCAATCGGTAAGATCATGTCGAGCACACGAATATCTTTTTTGTATTTAAACAGATAAAAGCTGACCAATAAGGCAGCAACAATCATGGCCACTCGAGAAAGACCTGACCAAAAGAACATGTCAGGGATAATAAAAATGTCAGCAAAAAAATAAAGAAGAAACGTAATCTGCGCCATGTAGTTTACTTGACGCAAATAAGGTAACTGATGGGCATACTGATGTTGTAGAAAATAGTTTCTAAACTGCGTAGGAATACGTGCAAAGGGATCTGCAATGGCTTGTTCAATCTCGGCACGATTGGCAAGATCACACTCAGAAAGTTTCAAAGTATGAGTATGATTTTTACGAACTTCCTGAGCAGACGAATTAGTCCGAGAACTCATTCGTACATCAACAGACATGTCCCTTCTCCATAAATGGCTTAGGACAAATTATGAACAAAAAACACACAAAAATATCTACCTGAAACTAGGGATTTTTAGAATGAAGGATAAAAAATCGTCTGATGAATGTTACAAAATATATTATTAACTTGCTGTTTTATAAGTTGAAATTTGATTGCGTCCTGCAGATTTTGCTTGATAAAGTGCCTGGTCGGCCATGCGAATGACACTTTGTAAATCTCGGTTCTTTTGACCAAATTCGGCAACACCAATTGAAACGGTAAATTTAAGTTTTTGTAGTGTATCAAGTTCTAAATAATCATCGGCTATTGCTCGTCGTAGGCGTTCGGCAATATCTTGAGCCTGACGCAGGTGTGTCTGCGGTAAAAGAATTATAAATTCTTTTACCGCCGAAGCGGGCAATGATGTCTTGGCTACGTAAGGTATGTCGGCACGTTTCTGCAATTTGTTGTAAAACATGATCACCAATATAGTGCCCAAATTGATCATTAATATTTTTAAATTTGTCGACATCAAAAATCAGTAATGAAAGCGGCTGTAACGGTTTGGACTGATGATGAATATGATAATTGGCAAGTTGAATAAATTGACGGCGATTGTTTAAGCCGGTCAGCACGTCGGTATGCGCCATAATATTGAGCGCTTCACGGTTCAACTGATCGAGTTTACTGTGTAAAAATACAATTCTAGATTTTTGCGTTGAATTCCAACTGATATACAAACTAAATAACAACACGGGCGAATAGATCAAGATAAACAGTTGCAGTTGATGGATATTGCCAGAAATGGCGAAATATACCCCAATCAGTAAAATTAGACTGATACATAGAGAAATGAGCACAGCAGCCTTAAAGCGGATTTGCACACATAAATTGGCTAACACAATAAAAACCAAAGATGCATATAAATAGATCGGCACATCGGGGCTATTGGATAAATTGAGTAGGCTAAACCACAGCGCAGAAGCGCCAACGATCGATAGGGGAAGCATCAAGTCAAAGAGTAAAATGCTCTTGCTATATGTATAAATGCCCCATGTGATGCCCATCATCAGTAAGGTATAGGCCGTTTTTAAGCCTATCGCGAGCAAGCCCACATCGGGCAACATAAACCAATCCGCTATGGCATAAGAGAGATAGGCCAATTGTGCAACGATGTTGACTTGGAAAAAGAATTTAAAAAGTTGACGACGATGGTAGTGGAAAAATTCTTGACGAAATTGAGCAGGAACGCGAACAATGGTTCCTTTCAAGGCTTTTTGAATCAGTGCACGTGATTCTTTCTTATACTCATTGATCATGCAAGATTACCGATGGGTGAGCATGGTTTATATGTAAGTTTATGTAATTAAAATAATCTATATCATTTTTATTTAAAATTAAACACGTTATTTCAATGATTTGTGAATTATTTGGTATTGTTTGGTCTAAAGTGAGTGTTAATTTGTGTTACTTAAATTTACATTTCACGTGATTTGAACAAGTAATTTTGCATTGGGTATTGTCTAAATAAGCATCAATAACTGTTATGCTGTATGTCATATTAGGCAACAAAAAAACGATTGTCCTATCTCTGTGATTCAGCGTATTAATGACAGCTGAAGAAGATTGAGTTAATGCAGATATAATGGAAAAAAATGCATAGCTCTAGCCGATAGTCCTTGCATCGGCTTAGCCAAATTTAGGGTAAGAATATGACCAATACCAATTACACAGAAATATCTCATTCCGACGATTGTGAAAAATACGTCAATCAGTTCATTCAAGAATTTCCACTGCGCCGTGCTGAAATTGGTCAAGGCACAGTGATTAAACGTGCTTTACCGAGTCGGCATAAACGGATGATTGGTGCATGGTGTTTCCTTGACCATGCCGGTCCAGTGCATTTCCCTCAAGGTGATGGCTTAGATGTTGGGCCGCATCCACATATTGGTTTGCAAACGTTTACCTGGATGATTGATGGCACCATGATGCATACCGACAGTTTGGGCACACATCAGTTAATTCAGCCCAAACAAGTCAATCTCATGACGGCAGGTTATGGTATTTCACATACTGAAGTTGCTCCAGAATCTGAAACGCAAATGCATGCTGCGCAGCTTTGGATTGCATTGCCAGATGACAAAATCAATATGGCGCCCCAGTTTGACCATTACCCAGAGTTGCCAGTGGTGACACAAGACGGGATTGAATTGACGGTCTTGGTCGGTGAATTTTTGCAGACTAAATCGCCGGTAAAAGTACATAGTGAATTATTAGGTGTCGATCTGCGTAGTTCGGAAAGTCAAAGTACCGTCTTGCCGCTCAATCCAAAATTTGAATATGGCTTTATGGCCCTCGAAGGGACTGCCAGTGTCAATGGTCACGAGCTCAATGAAGACAATATGGTGGTACTTGAGCCGGGCTTAACCCAAGTCAAAATTGATCTGCACGCAGGTGGCCGTGTTTTATTATTAGGGGGTGAACCTTTTGAATCACCGATTCTGCTGTGGTGGAATTTTGTGGGGCGCACACAAGAAGAATTGAATATTGCCCGTGAGCAGTGGATTAATCAGGACGAACGCTTTGGCTCTATTCCTGACTATGATGGTCCACGACTAGAAGCACCGGCTTTCCCTGATAAAATGCGTCCATCACGTTAACTTAAAAATAAAAATGAACAGCCGTACCTGTGGTAAAAATGGTGCAGCATAACCATGAGGGAGTCATTATGGGTATCGTCGCAACGGCAACAGTAAACACCTTACAAGCACCATGGTCAGGTGAAGTTCAGAGTGGAAAACATCAACTTATTACAGATAAGCCCGAATCATTTGGTGGCGGGGATTTAGGTTTAGCACCGTATGATTTACTGTGTGCCTCCTTAATTTCATGCACCATGATTACTTTGCGCATGTATGCAGCACATAAACAAATTCAATTGGGTGAGTTTCGTGTTGAGGCAGACTTTTGTGCGAACCGTGAAGGTGCTGAATGGATTGAGCGACGTCTACATTTTCAAACGCCCTTGGATGCAGAATTAGAGCAAAAAATCTTGTCCATTTGTGAAAAAACCCCAGTGACAAAAACTTTATTGCGCAGTGTAGACATTAAAACCACTCTAGTTTAATTTAAAAGCAGGTCGCTGCTGTACTGTGCAAAATTTAGTTTTGATATAGCCCTAAGCAGTGATCTGACACTTTTTATGATTTAAGTACTTCAAAATAATAATGGCTTGCCAGAAATAAGAAAATTTTAGACTTCATATAGGAGATGAACCCATGCGGGTGCTACATCATCTAGAAAAATCTCGTTCATTTCGGATTTTATGGGCAATGCAGGAATTAGGACTGGATTATCAGGTTCAGTTTTATCTGCGCCAGCCAAATTTGTCTGCTCCCCCTGAGCTTAAAGTCATCCATCCTTTAGGAAAGTCGCCCATATTGCAGGATGATGGACTGGTCTTGGTAGAATCTGCAGCGATCTTGGAGTATTTACAAGAGAAGTACGATCGGCATGATTTTTTTGCAGCCAAGGCGGAACATTCAAAACAACAATATCGCTTTTGGATGCATTATGCCGAAGGTTCTCTGATGCCGTTATTGGTGATGCAGTTGGTCATGAGCAATGTGCCACGCCATGTACCTTGGGTCATCAAACCCGTAGCTAATCGCATTTGTGATGGGGTCAAAAAAGGTTTTGTACGACCTCGCTTAAAAGAACATATCGAGTTTTTAGAAAACCATTTAGCGGAAAATGAATATTTTGCGGGACCGTTTAGCTTTGCGGATATTCAGATGACGTTTCCATTAGAAGCCGTCATGACCAGAACTCAAGGGCGATATCCGCAAATTCAGGCTTTCTTACAACGGATGCAACAGCGTCCTGCATATCGCCGTGCCAAACAACAAGAACAACAGTTGGAAGCACAGCAAGACCGGCAGGATGATTCTGCTTAGCTCACATGATACAAGCGTTCTTTAGGGAAAACGACTTTAAACAGCGAACCACGGTTTTCTTTGGACTCAATTTCAAGGTGTGCCTGATGTTGCATCAAAACGTGTTTTACGATGGCTAGACCTAAACCTGTGCCTCCCGTTTGGCGACTACGTGCGCTGTCCACACGGTAAAACCGTTCCGTTAAACGGGGTAAGTGTTTCGGGTCAATCCCGATACCCGTATCTTCAACGGTAAAATAACCATGCGTACCATCATCATGCCATCCAATGGTCACAGTACCGCCTTTGGGGGTGTATTTAATTGCATTGGTGATGAGGTTACTAAAGGCACTCGCCAATTCCATATCTGATCCGATTAGGTCACAGTGACTATCAATCTCGAGATTCAGTGTATGTCCATAATCCACATTGTAAGCATGTGCATCGTCATATAGTTGGTTCATTAGGCTGGGCATTTCAATGATTTGATTTTTAGCAACTTTTTTATCATTTTCCAGACGAGATAATAATAACAAGTCATTAACCAAAGCATTCATACGGCGGGTTTGAGACTGCATTTGATCGAATGCGCGTTTCCAGCGTGGATTTAAATCTTCCTGATCGGTAAAGGTTTCGATATAGCCACTTAAAACCGTAAGCGGAGTGCGTAGCTCATGTGAAATATTATCGACAAAGTCTTTACGCATTTGCTCAAGGTTATGCATGCGCGTGACGTCATAAGCCACCAATAAACGACTTTCGCGACCAAAACGGGTTAATTTGACTTGTACATAATGGTCTTCAAGTACCGATGATTTCATTTTTAAACCATCGGGGGCTAAATCGATATTGGTAAAGTATTCGATAAAACTAGGCTGTCTTAAAATACTTAAAATATTGCGCCCTTGATCGAGCTGTTGAATCCCCAAAAGCTTTTCTGCGGCAGGGTTCCACCATTCGATTTGGTGTAATTCATCAATCAATACCACAGCTTCAGCAAGTGCCACCAAGGAAGATTGAGCGCGGTCGATCAGACCGACCATTTCAGCTTGTACAATGCGTTCTTGGCGCTGCGCACGGTATACATTAAAGAGCAAAGCCCCCCAAATGCCGTCTAAATTTGGCGGAACATCATAGGGACGGTTTGAAATCCATTCGTTAACCAAGTACAGCGAACGCATTTGCAATGCAAAGAACACTGCAAAGGCAATTAAGATGCAGATCCATAAGTACCCGATACCAAAGCCGATGAGTGCAGCAATGAGCAGGAAAAATGCCAGCAGTCTTAAATCCTGCTTGGCAAAAGTCCATAAACTGCTGTAACGGAATTTTTTATGTTCACTGGCAAGTTCAGGGACGGGATACGGTTCATACATAGAAAATTAAAGACCTAAAATGACTAACCCATCACAGCGTCTGCACGGGTAGAGAAACGGTAACCTGTACCACGAACAGTTTGCACATAACGATCGGCTTGGAAAGGTTCAAGAACTTTACGCAAACGACGAATATGAACGTCAATGGTACGGTCCTCAATATACACGTTTCCACCCCAAACCTGATCTAATAATTGAGCACGGGTATAGGCACGTTCAGGATGAGTCATGAAGAAGGCCAATAGACGATATTCAGTCGGTCCCATATCTAAAATGGTGTTGCCAAAGCTGACACGTTGGCTGACTGGATCGAGAATTAAGCCATTGGCATCAATGGTTTTTTCACCACCCAATGCATTTGAGCGACGTAGCACCGCTTTAATGCGTGACACCAACTCACGGGTGGAAAAGGGTTTGGTCATGTAGTCATCTGCGCCCGCGTCTAGACCTTGAACTTTATGGTCTTCTTCACCGCGCGCAGTGAGCATGATGACTGGAATCTCTGACAAATTTTCATCGCGTTTTAAACGACGACATAGGTCTACACCACTCACGCCACCAGGCATCATCCAATCCAATAAAACCAGTGCAGGACGCTGATCTACAATCATTTGGTGCGCTTGTTTGGCATCTTCAGCTTGCTGACATTGAAAACCAGCCATATCCAGTGAAGTATGGATCATTTCCCGAATCGGGAGTTCGTCGTCGACGATTAAAATATAGTCATCTTTCACAGCGCAATACCCTATTTTATGTAAACGGTAGACCGTTTTATATTTATGACAGGCTTATTACAAAGATTAATTATGACAGTATCATTGCAAAAATGATCTTTCATTGGGGTTTAGAAAGAAATTGTGACAATTTAAATCCTGAAATATTCAACAACATGGGCTTTGCATCATGCTGTTGTCACAAAAAAATCATTCAAAAAAATTGTAAAGATCAGTGTTGAGCTCAGAATTTATTTACTGGGTTTTTCAGAAAAAGCATCCAACAAGGCCAAAAAGACCACGCTACATGACGATAAAACTTCGTCAATCGGTTGTTTATAACCACTCATGACCCAGCGAATCGCAATTTGGGTGACATAACCATTGAGACCGGTTGCAACCATCGAAATTTCACGTTCTGAACGATCAATATTCGGCATCATCAGCATGACAAAGGCATGAATCATACGGTCAAAGCGCATCATGGTTTCATGAATCGTGGCTTGGTTATGTAGCTCTTGTACCAACATAGCATCGATGTAAATGATGCGCGCCATACGGGGATTATTTTTTAAAGTTAACAGTAGGGCGGTTAAACCTGCTTCAATCATTTTTTTAGAATCGGTGGATGCTTGCATGATGGCTTGCATCACGTTTTGTTGCAGTTCATCGATTAATTTTAAAAAGATGGTCTGGAACAGTTGCTCACTTTTCTTAAATGATTCATAAAAATAGCGTTCGGTCAGCTTGGCTTCCAAACAAATATCTTTCACAGTCACTGAAAAAAAGCCATGTGTTCCATAGGCTTCTATACCGGCTTCAATCAGTTTTTCACGTCGCGCTTGCTTACGTTCACTGAGAGAAAGCCCTTTAAATTGACGTTCCTTCACATTTTTTGCCTGTTGTTGTTCTGTGTGATTTGTTGCATCTGTCATGAAAATATACGCTGAACTAAAGCAGAATTTTGTCTTATTTTAGCAATAATTTCAGTTTAAACCTATGTTTAAGCATTGGCGATTTCAACAGCTTAGCACGTCCTAAGATGACATTGACAATATGTATTGTCAAAACTATATTAAGTCGACGAACTGCACACATTGGCAAATGAGATCATGCTGTGATAAAGCCAAGCGGCAGCATAAAGGAATAAGGAATCACAATGAAAAACTTCAAAAATAAAGTGGCTGCCATTACAGGTGCAGGTTCAGGTATTGGTCAGCAATTGGCAGTGCTTTTGGCGAAACAAGGGTGTCATCTGTCTTTAAGCGATGTGAATGAACAGGGGCTTGCGGCAACCGTTGACTTGGTGAAAGCCAGCAATGTCCGTGTAACTAAGCAAAAACTCGATGTGTCAGACCTTGCGGCAATGAAAGCATGGGCAGCACAGACCGTTAAAGATCATGGTTCGGTGAATATGATTTTTAACAATGCGGGTGTGGCATTGGGCACGACCGTTGAAGGCGCAAGCTACGAAGAACTGGAGTGGATTGTCAATATTAACTTCTGGGGTGTGGTTTATGGCACCAAAGAATTTTTACCGTATATCAAGCAAAGTGGTGAAGGTCATATCATCAATATTTCCAGCTTGTTTGGCTTAACTGCGCAACCAACACAGTCGGCATATAATGCCACTAAATTTGCAGTACGTGGCTTTACCGAATCTTTACGCCAAGAATTGGATATTGAAAACTGTGGCGTGAGTGCGCTATGTGTACATCCGGGCGGGATTCGTACCAATATTGCTAATGCCGCAAAAATGAATGATAGCTTGAAAAGTTTAGGCATGAACCCGCAAAAATCGGCACAGTCGTTTAATAAATTCTTGCGTTGTCCACCTGAAGAAGCAGCTCGCCAAATCATTGAAGCGGTACAAAAAGATAAGCGTCGTTTACTGATTGGTAATGATGCAAAAGCGATTGATTTAATCCAACGTTTGCTACCGACGGGTTATCAAAAATTAACAGCGATGGCGACTAAATTTGGTCAATAAGCGGTAATTAAAATCGATTGAAAAGAGCCCACGTCAGTGGGTTTTTTTTATGCCCAAAGGAAAGCCCAAGGCGTATTGCTTATTTCATAAAATGAGATATAAAATGGAGATATCTGATGATTTGAAATAAGCAACTGTTAAATAACCAACAGTTTTTTGGCGTCAAAACCAACAGAATTTATCAGGTTTAAATAATAAAGCTTTAAAAAATAAATACTTAAAATGTTGGCACAGTTGTTGCCATATTAGAGTGAACAAAACTCACCACTGTATGGAACATTTATGAGTACTTTTACGCATCGATATCTTTCTGCTTTTCGTGTCCTGCAACAGGCATGTTGTTGTGCTATGACACTCGCGATGATGCGCGCTTAAATTCTAAAAGCTGTCTTCGAGTTTCGGTCGTGCATAAGTTGAATAAAACCTACGACCACTCAGATTAATTTTTAAAAACCCACGCAGTACATTCACTTCATGCACCTTGCATGGGGTTGGGGGATTTTGCGCTTTGGGAAAAATGTTAGTGAAACCAAATCATGAAAAAAACCACATTAACCGTTGCGGTCGGACTGATTTTATCCGCAACCAGTCCGCTGAGTTTTGCATCGGATGAAGCACTTCAGCAAGAACTGAGCAGCTTAAAACAACAAATTGAGAGTTTGCAAAAACGCTTAAATGCAGTGGAATCTGGGACGACGAAAAGTAAAGTCGTAGAAACGGCCGCGGTGACGACAGACGATACGAGCAACGCCGCTGATGTTGAAGGTGAAACGCAGGTTGCAGAAGTGACCACAGCAACATCCGAAGATATCGACGGCTTACGTGCAGATATTGAAAACTATAAGTACGATCAGTCACGTCAATATGAACGTCAAACTACAAAATCGACTCGTGATACAACCCTGTATGGCACAGTTCAACTACGTGCCAGTGCGCTCGATGAAACGGGTCCGTTGGGTTCAACCAAATCGACATTTGATATTGGGACTGCGCTGATTGGTGTGCGCGGGAATTTATTCCGTGATTATAACGAAGGCAAAAACCTCGATTATCAATTGTCCTTTGGTTATGGCAAACGCAATGATGGCACCAATAACAGTAACTTTAACTTACTAGATGCCTTTGTTCGCTATAACGCTTTTGCCACCAATGCTGGCCCTGAAACTGCCAAACTGAACTTTACGCTCGGTCAGCAGTTATTGCCCTTTGGTCTAGATGTGCAGTCTCCTGAAGATTTGCGTCCAACCATTAGTACCGCTGCAGCTTCGACCTTTTTAGGACTGTTTAATCGTCAAAATGGATTCATTGTCCGTGGTGATGCCCAACCTTTTGTCGACTTTGCTTCGAACTACCGTGCGCCGCTATTTGAGTATGCTTTAGGGGTGACCAATGGGAACGCCAGCAATAAGGCAGATGACAACAACGGCAAAGATTATATCGGTCGTGTGGCTTTTACCTTGCCAGTGGACTACGCCAGCATTTTTCGTGAGTTGAAGTTTGGGGCCTCTTATATCAAAGGCGAATCGAAAATTTCAGCCGGCGGAATCACTGATAATGCTGCAAAACGCGATCGTTTGGGTTTCGATATTTATTATAACCATGCCCCATTTGGTGTGACCTATGAATATCTGCAAGGCAAGACCGATTATGTCGACACCATAGCCCAAGACATCAAAGAAGCCAAAGCGGAAGGGCATACTTTTACCGCTTTCTACACCTTGGGCGATCAGTTCTACAACAGTATTAAATCCAATGCCAAATTTGATGATTTCTGGCCGAAGTCAGTCCAAGGTTATTACCGTTTTGACCGCTATAACCCAAATAAAAACAACGCAAGCTATCTCGACACCGCGAGCGGTCGTATTGGTGAATATGACATTCATTCTTTGGGCTTAAACCTATTTTTTGCGCAAACCACAAAATTCCAATTACAGCTGAATCACTACCTGTTCGATGTCGAAACGGCAAATCAAAAAGACACCAATGAGCTGCAAGCTCAAGTTCAGTACACCTTTTAATTCAAAAATTTAAATCATTAAGGACATTCGATATGAATAACTTTTCTAAAAAAATCGCAGCCACATTCTTGGCACTTTCAGCACTTGGTTTAAGCGTTCAATTGCATGCTACCAATCCCAAAGAAATTCGTATTTCTGTATCAGGCGCGGGTGAGGGGGGTAAACCCAAAGTGGGCGGTAGTTTTGTAGCTACAGCACATTTACGAGGTGTGCTCGAACAAGAATTTAAAAAAGATGGCATTAAGGTGAATTGGCTGTTCTTCCCAGGAGCAGGCCCTGCAACCAATGAAGCTTTAGCCAATGGCAAAGTTGACTTTGCATTGCATGGCGATTTGCCCTCATTGGTTGGACGTTCGACGGGATTAAAAACCAAAGTGTTGTTTTCAACAGGGCGTTTTGGTCCTACCTATGTGGTGGTGCCTGCCGGCTCTAATGCCAAATCCTTTGCAGATCTAAAAGGCAAAAAATTCTCCGTCTTTAAAGGCACCAATGGTCAGATCGTCTTTAACCGTGTATTAGCAAAATACAATTTAACTGAGCGCGATTTACGAGTGATTTCGCAAGATGCCTATTCGGCGCGTACTGCGTTAGCGACAGGTGATATTGATGCCACGATTACTTCACCGTTTAGTTTGCAAGCGCGTGGTGTGGCGAAAACATTACTAGAAATTAAAGATCCCAAAGTTGCACCGATTGCGCACTTTTGGGTGACAGAAAGTTTTGAAAAACAATATCCAGAGGTGGTGCAACGTGTCGTGACGACACTGATTAAACAAGCGCAGTGGAGTTCTCAAGAAGCTAATCGTAGTGCGCAATATAAACTTTGGGCACAAAGTGGCATTCCGTTGGTGGATTATCAAAAAACGTGGGATGGCTGGAATTTAAAAGACCGTACTACACCGCTATTAGACGAGTTCCACCGTTCACAAATTGACAGTGCTTTAAAAATTGCCAAAGACGCTCGTTTAATCCGTCGTGATGTGGATACCAAAACATGGTATGAGCCGAAGTATCTGAATAATGCCTTGAAAGAGCTGAAGTTAGAGGGTTACTGGCGCCAATTTAATGCTCAAGGTCAACCGAAGTAAGTCGCAGCCATGAGTCGTCCGATTGAAAGCAATGTGATTGCCAGTCCATTAACCACCAAATTTATGAGCAGTTTTGTGCTGCTTACGATTTTGGCTGGACTGGGTGTGGGTGTAGCACGGGTATTAATTTCCTTGTATGCCGTGCATTTAGAAGCCACCGAATTGCAATTGGGGCTAATTTCTGCAGCGCAAAATTTTGGCATTTTGATCATGGCATTGCCGATTGGCGTGTTGGTACAGCGCTTTGGGTCTTTGAAAATATTCTGCATCGGTAGTGTGTTGGGCGCTGTGGTGTATAGCTTAACGCCACTCAAAGCTGGTGCATGGTATCTCTTTGCAGTCACAGCCTTAGTAAGTTTTGTCTTACCCATGCGCTTTGTTTCGATCAATACCGTTTTTTTGAGCAACTTAAAACGTTTAGGTCCAGCCCGTGCGGGTTGGTTTCGCGGTTCGCACATGATGGGCTATTTCCTGATTGCGCCTGCATTGAGCGTGTTGTTGATCGAGCATTTCGGCTATGGCGGAAGTTTTTATGTGGTGTCTTTGCTTTTTTTAGGCACCTTGCTGTTGGCTCCGTGGTGTTTTCAACGAAGTACTTCGCAAGCGACGAATCGCCCGCATTTTCAATGGCGGGATATTGTGGCGCCTTTGGCACTCATCAAAACCCATGCCTCACTGCGGATTGTCTGCATATTGGAATTTTTGAGCAGCGTGGCAAATAACTACTTTGGCTTTTTCATTGTGGTGATTGCTATCCAAAGTTTTGCACTTTCAGAGCCAATGGCGGTGATGCTGCTGACCGTACAAGGCATCGTCTTTGTGGGGTCTCTATTCAGTATGGGTGGTTTGGCTGAGCTGATGGGTTATCAAAAGTTTTATTTAATTGGCCTAAGCCTGATGGCAACGGCATTACTGATTTTAGCCCTAACCAAGATCACGCTGTTGATGTGGCCTGCTTCGGTCATGTTTGGACTAGGGCTCGGTATGTTGCATATCGCCAATTTTATGTCTTTCGCCCGAGTGGGTGAGCAAACCGCGATGGCAAAGATTTCTCCAATTTTAGCCCTCGTCGGACCTTCGGGTGGACTGTTGGGTGGCTTGATAGGCGCCGTATTTGGCGCACAGGTTGGACTACAAAATTTATTTTTACCGATCGGGCTGGTGTTTATTGGTCTGATTATTTTGATCAGCAAAGATCAGGAATTTATTCAATTTTTAAAACCTGATGTCTCAGAACAGAGCGTAAAAGGACAAGAATTATGAGCCTTACGGATGTATCTGCACATTCGGTTCCCTTGCAAAGTGACCGAAGTGCGTTGGATTTTTTTAAGACCTATTTAAAACTAACTTTGCAAGTGGCGTGTGGACTCCTGATGCCAGTTTTGTTGTTCGGTCTATGGTATGTGGCAACACTTAAACAGTGGTTGCCTGAGCAGATTTTACCTGCACCGAGTCTGGTGTGGCAAAGCACAGTCGAATTATGGCAAAGCGGAGAATTGAGTTTTCATTTTGCCATCAGTGCCAAACGTATTTTATGGAGTGTCTTGCTTGGTGCCAGTGTCGGGATTTTGCTTGGTACTGTGTTGGGATTAGCAAAGCGTAGTCGGGACTTTATTTTTCCGACGGTGAATCTTGTTGCGCAATTTCCCATAGTTGGCTGGATTCCATTATTGATGATTTTCTTAGGCATCGATGAGGCTTTGAAGATTGCCGCTATTTCATTGGCTGTGTTACCACCGCTGTTGATTGCAACCTATAAGGGCATTACTCATGTGCCGAATAGTTTGATGGAAGTGGCAGAGGTTTACCAATACAGCAATTGGCAGAAACTCAAAGAAGTGATTTTCCCAGCTGCACTACCCAGTGTGATCAGTGGTTTACGTCAAGGCATTATGCAGGCGTGGTTGGCATTGGTTTTTGTCGAGTTATTAGCAAGTAGTGAAGGAATTGGTTATCTCATGGTGTGGGGACGTCAGCTAATGCAGATGGACTTGATCTTCATGGCGATCATTCTGATTGGTATTACGGGCTATGTCTTAGATACCTTGCTGGCTTGGTTAGAAAAAACTGCGCGCTTTCACGCAACCCGAGTAGGAGGGAACTCATGAGCATTCTTTCATTACACGGGGCAGCGCGCCAAGTCTTAGTTAAAGCAGCAAAAGCACTTGTTCTACCTGTGGCATTTATCGCACTGTGGGCAGTGGCCTCACAGCAAAATTGGGTTGATCCAAAGTTGATTCCTAGTCCATGGCTCGTGCTGCAAAAAACAGTAACCGTGCTCCAACAACCGAGCTTTTTGACAGGCTTTGGCGAAAGTTTGGCGCGAAATTTTATCGGCTATGGCATAGGTGCGATAGCGGGCGTGTTATTTGGCATCTTAATCGCGAGTTCACGCCTTTCGAATTGGTTATTTGCACCGAGCTTTCATGTATTGCGTCAAATTTCGCTGTTCGCATGGTTGCCACTAATTTCGACTTTTTTAGGTGAGGGGCATGGCGCCAAAGTGCTGTTTATTACCTTGTCGGTTTTTTATCCCGTGGCGTTACACACCTTTGAAGGCGTGAGCAGTATTTCACATAAATATCGTGAAGTGGCCGAAGTCTATCAATTTTCCAAGGCTTATACGTTTCGTAAATTGATTTTGCCTGGCGCGTCGGCACAGATTTTTGTCGGTTTACAACTTGGGCTGATTTTCGCATGGCTTGCCACCATTGGCTCTGAATTTTTATTGGCGAACTATGGCAATGGTCTGGGCAATATCGTGATTCAAGGGCGTCAGGCTTTTGATGTCGAATTGATTATTTTTGGCATGTTGCTGATTGGTGCTGTAGGCGTGTTGCTCAATACGGTACTGACTTGGGTTGAACGTAAAGTTTTAGCTTGGCAGCAGGTTGGATAGGAGAACATAACAATGAAAAAAAAGACAATCCATAAAATTCCCCAACTCTGGCGTAGCCTATTTTTAGCTGCCTTGATCGGTGGCACAGCCTTGGTTGGTTGCAGCACGCAGCGAGTGGATGGACCTCAGCAAGTGGCTTTAAAAGAACTACGCTATCAAAGCTATCCGGGACTGGTGTCCTTACCTGAATTGGCACAAGACTTGGGCTATTTAGGCGACGTTAAACTCAGTTATGTCGGCACGGTACAAGGTGGGCCACAAGATTTACTCACTTTGGTGGCCGGTGATGTTGATTTTGCTGGCGCCTTTAATGGTGCTGTGGTGAAAGTTATTGCCGCGGGTCTAGATGTTGTCCCCGTAGTGGCTTCTTATGGCAGTGATGCTGAACAAAACGTGGGTTTTTATGTGCTAGAAAATAGTCCTATTCGTAGCCCACGAGACTTTATTGGCAAGAAAGTCGCAGTGAATGCCTACGGGGCGCATTATGACTTTGTGGTGAAAGATTATTTGGCTCGCCATGGATTAACCGATGATGAAATCCGTCAAGTTGAGCTGATTATGTTGCCACCGGTGAGCTCAGAACAAGCCTTAAGGAATGGGCAAATTGATATTGCAGTGTTCTCTGGCATTTTGGAAAAACGTGCCTTAAAAAATGGTGGTGTACGCAGCATCTTTAAAGATATTGATTTATACGGCCCCTTTACCGCAGGGAGTTTTTCGATGCGAGGAGAGTTTATTCAAGAACATCCCGAGTTGGCTCGCACTTTTGTCAGTGGCGTGGCCAAAGCTCAAGAATGGCTACACCACACGCCGAAAGAGCAAATCATTGCCCGTATGGAAAGTATTATCGAAAAACGTCAACGCAATGAAAATACAGCACTGATTCCATATTACACAGGCACAGGTGTCCACGAAGTGGGTGGTGTGCAAAAAGATCAGGATTTTGCCCCATGGGTGAGTGCCTTAGAAAAAGAACACAAATTAAAACCAAATCAAATTGAGGTCAGTCGCATCTATAGCAATGAATTTAATCCCTATGCGCAAGACCAAAAATCAAAAGGAATATAACAATGACCAGTGCATTACATTTAGATCACGTGCGTAAGGTATTTCCTGCACAAAACCATGTCGGCAGTAAAAATTATAAGCCTGAATTTGTTGCCGTAGAAAATGTCACTTTGGATATTCAGCCGGGTGAATTTGTTTCAATCGTGGGGCCAAGTGGCTGCGGAAAATCTACATTATTAGACTTAATTGCGGGTTTAACCAAACCGTCGGCAGGGCAGATTTTACTGAGTGGCAAGCAGATTACTCAACCGGGTTTAGACCGTGGCATTGTGTTTCAGCAATATGCGCTCTATCCATGGTTAACCGCACTGGAAAATATCGAATTTGGTCTAGAAGCCAAAGGCGTAGCAAAAAAAGAACGCCGTGAAAAAGCCGAATACTATTTACAGCTTGTGGGTCTCAGTGGCTTTGAAAAGCATTATCCGAATGAGCTTTCCGGCGGGATGAAACAGCGGGTTGCGATTGCCCGAAGTTTGGCTTATGAACCAGAAATTTTATTAATGGATGAGCCCTTTGCTGCCCTAGATGCGCAAACCCGAGAAACCTTACAAGCCGAGCTGATCAATATCTGGAAAAGCTCGAAAAAAACCATTGTTTTTATTACTCACAGTATTGATGAAGCAATTTATCTGAGTCAGCGAGTGGCGATTATGACCTCAAGACCGGGGCGAATTAAGGAAGTGATTGAAATTCCTCAAAGCTTGCGCAGCTCCAGTGAAGATGTCCGTTCATTGCCTGAATATGGCCGAATTCGCCATAAAATTTGGTCATTGCTCAGTGAAGAAGTGATTAAAGCGCAAGCCCTTGAAAAACATAAACAGCTTGCACATAACTAAAATATTCAGAGGATTTATTTATGTCATCGACTAAACAAGCCATCAGTTATACGCAATCGTATAACGACATTAAACCCAGACTACAATTCACTTGGTTAAACACGGTCTTTAAACGCACCATTGCCATTGTGGCTTTTTTCTTGCTGTGGGAGATTCTGCCGCGGAGTGGTGTGGTCAATCCGGCTTTTTTACCGCCGTTATCTGTGGTATTGGAAACTACATGGCAGCTATATCAAAGCGGTCAATTAGGCATCCATTTCTTGGCCAGTATAAAGCGTTCCATTATTGGTTTCATTTTGGCCCTAGCGATCGCAATTCCTTTAGGTCTCATCATTGGTTGGTACAAGCTCGTGGCTGAAACCTTAAATCCCTTGTTAGAATTGTTTCGAAATACCACAGCATTGGCGTTGATGCCGCTGTTTATCTTATTTTTAGGCATTGGTGAAACCTCAAAAATCAGTCTGTTGGTGTATGCATGCACATGGCCGATTTTATTGAATACCATTACAGGCGTACAAACGGTCGATCCTTTACTGATTAAATCGGCACGAACCATGGGCCTAAAACCCTATCAATTGTTCCGAAAAGTGATTCTACCTGCATCCGTACCCACGATTTTTGTCGGTATCCGTCTGGCAGGGGCGATTTCTATTTTGGCCTTAGTGGCAGTAGAAATGTTTGGTGCCAAAGCAGGTCTGGGATATCTGATTATTTATTCGCAATTTAGCTTTGAAATTCCACAAATGTTTGTAGGCATATTAGTCATTACCCTTGTAGGCTTATCCTTTAACTATTTCTTGATTGGACTAGAAAAATACTTTACAGCGTGGAAACGAAACCCCGTGGAATAATCTAGACAAAATGGAAAAATAAATAAAAACCTCGGGATATACTGAGGTTTTTTATTACTGATTTTTTATATTTAAAATAATGCAATGAATAAAGAATAATGTAGATGAATATTTATGTATCAGTTTTTGGGATTATTATTTTAATGTGGAGTAAATAAAAATATGACTTATTTATAATAAGCCATATTTAATTAGGCGAGTGCGAATCACGTTCCTTGTCACTCCAAGCAAACGAGCCGTATGCACTTGATTGTATTGACAGTGCTGATACGCACTTCGGATAAATTTTTCTTCAATCAGCTCATTAATATTGTCATGCTTAAGTTGATTTGCGGCTTGAAAAATTTGTAAAAAGGTCTGCTCAAGTAACTGTCCAGCATCTTGAATATCTTTGATGTTGGCTACAGCAGAGGTGGCATTTTGTAAGTTAAAAGGTTCTGCACGCGAAAACGACGATGCACTTTGAATACTCGAAAAACTAATATCTTCTGGTTCAATCACACCTTTTTCACTGACTAAAATCGCATGTTGAATGGTATTTTCTAATTCGCGAATATTTCCCGGCCAGCTATGTAAATGGAGTTTCTTGAGCGCCAATGGGCTGAGGCGTAATGGTGTGTCATGTGGGTTGGTTTGATAGACCTGAATGAAGTGTTTAACCAAAGGCAAAATGTCACCACGACGTTCTGAGAGACGTGGAATGCGTAGCAACGCCACATGTAAGCGGTAGAATAAATCTTCCCTGAAACGCCCATCCTGTACGGCATGCTCTAAATCGACATTGGTTGCGGCTATGATTCGGACATTAATTGGAATGGATTTGAGTGAGCCGACTCGAACGATCTCTCTTTCTTGTAAAACACGGAGTAATTTGACTTGCATAGGCAAGGACAGATCACCAATTTCATCTAAAAATAAGGTGCCATTATGGGCTGCTTCAAACCAACCGATACGGCTATTAATTGCCCCTGTAAAGGCTCCTTTTTCATGTCCAAATAATTCGCTTTCGACTAATGATTCGGTAAAGGCACCACAGTTCACCGCGATAAAAGGACCTTTGGCACGATGGCTCAATTGGTGGATTTGGCGTGCAACCAATTCTTTACCTGTGCCTGTATCACCAATGATGAGTGCATTGGCCTCACTTGGTGCAATTTGTTCAATTCGAGACAACAACGCTTGCGATAACGGGTCTGCAAAGACCGTCGCTGTTGCCCGTTTATGTTTCAGTGCAGAGGGCACTGCAGGGTGGGTCAAAATAGACATATCGTTTCTTATAGTTGTTGAAAATGCAGATCATGATGAAAGATTTAAAAATAAAAGATAAATAATAATTCGATATTTAAATATCAGTTTCACCGATAAACTCATGCGTGGATTATTTATCTGATTTTAAGATAAATAAAATCGGGATAACTAAAGGATAAATCAAGATATAGCAAGTGATTGAACTGTTTTATAGTAAAGCTCTCTTAATAACAAAAGGCATAATTAAAATGGCGATTACTTCAGTAAATGTGCGAAACCAATTCAAAGGCGTGATTAATGAAATCGTAGAGGGTCCTGTGGTTTCAGAAATTGATGTGGAAACCAAAGCAGGCTTTTTTACGTCCGTGATCACGACGCGTTCGGTGAAGGATTTAGATTTAAAAGTAGGTTCAGAGGTGGTGGTGTTAATTAAATCGACGGAAGTGTCGCTGGCTAAACTCTAAGGTTTAGTCCAGCAAAGTTTGTCAGCACAAATAGAGAATAATGATATGAGCGTAGAACAAGCTGGTTCGGTTTCTATTCAGCAGCTAACGAAACATTATCCCACACAAAAGCAAGAAGACTTAACTGTACTTAAGGACATTAACCTGAATATTCAGCCGGGTGAGTTCATTAGTATTGTGGGAAGTAGTGGCTGCGGAAAATCCACATTATTACGGTTGTTGGTTGGTCTAGAGCGTCAGTTTCAGGGCCAGATTTTGGTTGATGGTCAGCCTATACAGGGCACGAGTTTGGAACGTGGTATCGTGTTTCAAGATCATCGCCTGTTTCCATGGTTGACGGTACGGGAAAATGTACGGATTGCATTGCATAAAAGCCAGTTTAGCCGTGCAGAAGAAGATGTATTGATTGATGAACATTTAGAGTTGGTCAAATTAACCCAATTTAAAGATGCTTATCCTTCGCAGTTGTCTGGTGGGATGAATCAACGTGTGGCGATTGCCCGTAGTTTGGTGAATCGACCACAGATTTTACTGCTCGATGAACCCTTTGGCGCACTTGATGCATTGACGCGGCAAAATTTACAGGATGAATTACAGCGAATCTGGCAAAGTGAAAAAATCACCATGATTATTGTCACCCATGATGTCGAAGAAGCGGTATTTTTGGGTGATCGGGTAGTGGTCATGCAGCCACATCCGGGACGAATTAAACGTATTGTAGATATTCATTTAGCCCATCCGCGTAAACGCGAAGATGTCCGTCTGACCAATATTAAAAATGACATTTTGACTGACTTTAGTGATCCAGTAAAAGATCAGTTGCTTGAACCTTTATCTCACCGATTTGCCGATTATAAATTTGCATGGTAAGTCTGAATTGACCATCACCTAGACAATGTAAAAGCCCTGAATTCAGGGCTTTTTTTAGGCTTATCAAATATAGGTCAGTATGATCATCGCTTAAGTTGGATTAATATCAGTCCATAAAAATGCCCCAGTTGGGGCATTTATTTTTCAGTTTTATTAAACGTTGGTTTATGAGGCTTGGGAGGTATGTCTTTTTTCTAAAACATATTGGTTTTCAGGTCGTTTTAAACCTAAGTTTTCTCGTAAGGTCTTGCCTTCATAAGCCGTTCGGAATAGACCGCGACGTTGCAGTTCAGGAACGATGAGATCGACAAAATCATTTAACCCCGCAGGTGTTGTTGGCGGTAGGACATTAAAACCATCGGCAGCGTCATTCTCAAACCATTCTTGCAGTTGATCTACGACTTGTTCAGGCGTGCCAATCAAGGTCCAATGTCCACGTGCGCTCGCAAACCATTGGTAAAGTTGTCGAATGGTAAAATTATTTTTACGCGCAATCTCTAAAATCAGTTGTTGACGGCTTGCGCCATTTTGCGCCTGTGTTAAATGTTCTGGTAGCGCTTGGTCGAGGTCAAATTGCGACAGGTCTTCAGTAAAACCACCCAATTGTTTGAGTAAGTTCAGTCCCAAAGTCGGATGAATATAAGCATTTAATTCATCGTATTTTGCCCGAGCTTTGGCTTCAGTTTGTGCAACAAAGATCGAGACACCCGGCATGATTTTTAAGTCATCGGCATGGCGACCGTATTTGATAAGACGCGACTTTACATCACGATAAAAGGCTTGAGCATCTTCTAATTTTTGCTGTGCGGTGAAAATAACTTCGGCATATTTGGCTGCCAGTTCACGACCATCTTCAGACTGTCCCGCTTGTACAATCACGGGATAGCCCTGTGGTGGACGAGCAATATTTAATGCACCATGTACCGCAAGATGTTTACCCTTAAAGCGAGGTGGATGCAGTTTATCGCCCGTAAAAAATTGCCCAGTCTGTTTATTGTATTCAAAGGCATCATCTTCCCAAGAGTCCCAAAGCTTTTGTGCCACTTCAATAAACTCATCTGCACGTTCATAGCGTTCTTTGGGGAGCAGTGCATCATTGATGCCATAGTTTTTTGAAACCACACTGCCAGAAGTGGTCACCACATTCCATGCCGCCCGACCTTCAGACAGATGATCTAAAGAGGCAAATTTACGTGCTAAATTATAAGGTGCCTCATAGGTGGTCGACGCTGTGGCAATAAAGCCTATATGTTCGGTTACCGCTGCAAGTGCAGAAAATAGGGATACCGGTTCGAGTCCGGCAGAGAAGGTGCCATTCAGCCCCAAATCAGGTGTTGTATCAGGATCGACGGTAACGGGAACATCCGCAAGGAAATAGGCGTCGAATAAACCACGCTCAGCGGTCTTTGCCAGTTCAATAAAGTATTTTAAATTGTGACTATCCTGTGGGCGAGCTTGCGGATGGCGCCAGCCTGCCACATGTTGTGAAGTCCCTGGTACGAAAGCCCCTAAGCGAATTTGACGTTTTGACATAAATGAACTCTGTAAATGTTATTGTTCACTAGGAGTATTACAATGTTTATGCCAATTAAAATATTATTATAAAACATGCATTTATTGTATTGTTGAATTTTAAATGTCTAAAAATCAACAGAGAAATCAATCGCTTGTTGTGGATGCATCATCCAAAATCTTGCAGAACTTATCTGTTTATATATAAACACATAATAAAATTAAGGGATTTTATGCAGATGGCCTAACTCAGATAGAAAAAATGCCTCGGATGAGGCATTTTAGAGATGGGTTAATAAAATCACTCATTGAAAAATAACTAAGAGGCCTGCACCTGTTGATTCTTCAGCACATATTGATTCTCAGGGCGTTTTAGACCGAGGTTTTCACGTAAAGTCGTGCCTTCGTAGGCTGTTCGGAATAGACCGCGACGTTGCAGTTCAGGAACGATGAGATCGACAAAGTCATTTAACCCCGCAGGTGTTGTTGGCGGTAGGACATTAAAACCATCGGCAGCGTCATTCTCAAACCATTCCTGCAGTTGGTCTACGACTTGTTCCGGCGTGCCGATCAAGGTCCAATGTCCACGGGCTGAAGCGATATATTGATAGAGCTGACGAATACTAAAATTGTGCTTCCGGGCAATATCAATCATCATCTGCTGACGACTGGAGAAATTAATGTCTGCATCTTCTATTTTTGGGAAAGGGGCATCTAGATCAAATTTGGCCAGATTAATGCCACCTGCCAAAGCAGACAATAAACTTAAACCCACTTCTGGGTGAATTAAACTATTTAAAAAGTCATATTTTTCTTGGGCTTCTTGAGTTGTCTTGGCAACAAAAATCGAAACGCCCGGCATAATTTTCAGGTCATCTGCATGGCGGCCATATTTCACTAAGCGGTTTTTGACATCACGATAAAAGGCTTGGGCATCTGCTAAATTCTGCTGTGCTGTAAAGATCACTTCGGCATATTTACCGGCTAGTTCACGACCATCTTCAGATTGCCCTGCTTGAACAATCACCGGATAGCCTTGCGGTGGGCGAGAGACGTTGAGTGCACCCAGTACCTGATAGTATTGGCCCTGATGATTGGGCTGATGTTGTTTGCGGGCATCAAAAAATTGTCCGGTTTCTTTGTTGTAATGGAAGGTATCATCCTCCCATGAGTCCCAAAGTTTTTGAGTCACCTCAATAAATTCATCGGCACGTTCGTAACGCTCTTTGGGTTCAGGGTGCTGCTGAATGTTAAAGTTTTTTGCGGCATCGGCAGAAGCTGTCGTTACCACATTCCATGCAGCACGACCTTTAGAAATATGATCTAAAGAAGCAAATTTACGCGCCAAAATATAAGGGTCTTCATAAGTCGTAGATGCTGTGGCAATAAAGCCTATATTTTGCGTCACAGCCGAAAGGGCTGCAAATAATGTGACGGGTTCAAAGCCAACACCTTTATCGCCCAAACCCTTCTCACCTTCGATAGCAGAACTCCAACGGACAGACAGACCATCGGCAAGAAAGTAGGCATCGAATAGACCACGTTCTGCGGTTTTTGCCAGTTCAATTGCATAATCAATATTGAGATGATCTTGTGGGCGAGATTCAGGATGACGCCAACCTGCGACATGCTGTGAGGTAGTTGGAATAAAAGCCCCAAGCTTTATTTGACGTTTAGACATAAAAATTTCTCATCCCAATTATTCTTAAAAGATACTTGGGATAAGAACAAAATCTATGCCAAACCGTAATTGTTTGAAAATATGTAACTTTTAAATCTATTGTGTTTTAAGTGTAGATAAATCCACAGGATATAAAATCAAATGTTGAAAAATAAACAGCAGTTTAACGGCAAACTTTATGCATGGATCTGTACAAGATTTTCCATATGTAAACTTAAAGCGTGTATTGGCATTGAACGCTATTAGCGAACCTTATAGCAATACTTTGATGGCTTTTCGTCTCCATACCAGTTGGTAATACAGCCCTTGTAAGATACATAAGCTGACAAAGGCCAAGGCATAGGCATACCAAATACCTTTTAAGCCCCACCATTCACTGAATAGGTAGGCACACGGCACTTCAATGCAAATAATCGCCATAATATTAATAATCATCGGCACGGTCACCGTTCCACTGGCCCGCATAATGGAAGCAAAAATCGCACTGGCACCAAAAAATAAAATCGACCAAAGCACAATGAACAGCAATTCTTGACCGAGAACCACAACTTCAGGGTCTGTAATAAACAGCGCCATTAAATATTTAGAGAATAAATAGCCCAATGCCACCAAGATGCCAGTAATAATGAAATTCATCCCGATGGCCGTACGTTTCACGCGATTAATTAATTCAGAATGACCCGAACCAATGGCTTGTGCTGCAAAAATAGAAGCCGCAATCGCGATGGACAAGGCCGGAAATTGGATATAGTTCAAAACCTGATTGACCGCGCCATATGCAGCAGTGGCATCAGCCCCATGGCGGTTAACTAAACCGACAATGACGAGACCGGCCACAGAGGTCGTGACCATCTGAATACCCGTTGGAATCCCCAGTCTTAAGATAATTTTACTAAGATCATGTTGATGGCGAATATGACGAATCAACTCGAAGTTGAGTTTGAGCGGGTGATCTTTCTTTTTTAAGTAGAAATATAAAAATACCAAGGCAATTAAAAAGCCGATATGACTGGCAATGGCAGGGGCAATAATACCTAAACTTGGAAATCCAAATTTTCCGGCAATCAGCACGGGTGTAATGATCAGCCCTGAACCAATGGTCATACCCGATGCGATCAGCGGAGTGGTACTGTCACCGACCCCACGCAAAATCGAGGTGTAAATAATATAAATAAAGAGTAGTGGACTACCCGCAAGCATCCATTGCACATAAGGCAAAGATAAATGCATCACGTCTGGGGCTGTGCCTAAGGCCAATAAAATGGGCTTGGCAAATATCACCCCTAAAAAGGCAATGATGCTGCCACCAATCAAGGTCATGAACAGGGTGGAACCCACCACAGTACGAACTTTTTCAAGGTTTTGTGCGCCCCAAGCTTGACCCACCAACACGGTTGCACCTGCCGAGAGTCCAATCACAAAAGCCATTAAACAGAACAAGATCGGGAAAAATACCGCAACGGCTGCAATGGCATGTACCCCAAGCATCTGACCGACAAAAACGGTGTTAATGGTCCCAGATAAATTCTGCAAAATATTGGTGGCGATCAAAGGCACCAGAAAAACTAAAAACGTTTTCCATAAATTTTGCTGAGTAACGAGGGACTGTTGTTTTGACATGCTCAGGTCCTAGACGCGGCTTTTTATGATTTTAAGTTACTGATAACACTATCATGTTTGCATTCAAAAAAGCCTTAGTTTTTGAGTAACCAAGGCTTCATTATTTCTACATGTCTGTTTTAAAAAAACGTTTGGGCAGATATTGCTTTAAACCGCGGAGAGGATCTCTGCAGCTTGATCTAAGGTGGCATCTTGTTTGGCAAAACAGAAACGTAATAAGCGTAAATTTTCCGGAGGTTTTTGATAGAACACCGAGACTGGAATCGCTACGATTTTATGTTGCTCTGCCAACAACTGACACATCTCCACATCGCTTAAATCTGGGCGTATGGCACTGTAATCAAGGTTTTGGAAATAGGTACCTGCCGATGGAATCAACTCAAATCTAGAGTGGCTTAAGCCGGCATTGAAACGGTCACGTTTGGCTTGGTAAAAATCGGCCAATTCAGCAATATGCTCAGGATGTTCTGCCATAAAGTTAGCCAGTGCCATTTGTACGGGCGTAACACCGCAGAAATTGGCAAATTGATAGATTTGGCGAAACACTTGCATCAAGGCTGGCGCTGTAATGCAATAACCAGTTTTCCACCCTGTAACGTGAAAAGTTTTACCAAATGAACCCACGACAAAACTACGTTCACGCAGCTCAGGAAATGACAAAGCAGATAGATGCTGACGACCATCAAAAATTAAATGCTCATAGACCTCATCTGATAGCACAATAATATTTTTATCTTGAATCAGTTCGATCAAGTTGAGCCAGTCCTCACGATCCCAAATAGCACCTGTTGGATTATGCGGTGTATTGACAATAATCATCCGGGTTTTATCGTTAATCGCAGCAGCAACACGATTCCAATCCACAGTAAAATGTGGCGTCTCTAAGGCAATGTGAATGGGATGAGCCCCAACCAATTTTACACTGGGCGCATAACTATCATAGCTCGGATCAAAAATAATCACTTCGTCACCCGCATGAACCACGGCTTGAATGGCACTAAAAATACCAATGGTTGCACCCGGGGTAATGGTGACTTCGGTGTGAGGGTCAATATTTAATTGGTCGCGTTGGGCAAACAGTTGGACCAATTGCTCACGCAAATGCATCAGTCCATCGCCGGGCGCATATTGGTTAAAACCCTGTTGCGTTGCATCACTTAGCGCATTTAACAGCGCTGGAGGTGCTGGAAAATCAGGAAAACCTTGAGATAAATTCAGTGCATTTAG
Organism: Acinetobacter sp. YH12052; assembly: GCF_013419835.1. Lineage (NCBI taxonomy): Bacteria > Pseudomonadati > Pseudomonadota > Gammaproteobacteria > Moraxellales > Moraxellaceae > Acinetobacter > Acinetobacter sp. YH12052. The sequence goes on along the minus strand of NZ_VOZI01000011.1, from coordinate 37,337 downwards.
ACGCTGAGCCATTGCACTCATGACGCTAAAAATAGTCACGCCTTGCGCAGGGAGTTTTGATTCAATTGTGATCATGGAGCTTAAAATTTTTTATAGATTGCATTTTGAGTGTAGCAGCATCTCAGCGGCTGCGAAAAGTTAGCTCAGCAAAAATGATCCAGTATTGATGTTCCTATTCACTTGAATCCTAAAGTGATGTGAAAGCCAAAAAGAAGAATTCAACAAATTATTTGCAAAATAGGGTAGACGAAAAAATAAACATTTCCTAAAATGCCGTCATTAAAAAAATTAAATACATAATAACAATGCTTAAAAATATTCACGCCATGGTGGAAAACTTTGGCTTTAGCGTACAGAAACGTGCGCTACACATTCATTTTTCAAATGAATCATTAAACACAGAAGTTTTTATTCAACGGATTGAAGGTCAACACCTTATCAATCAAGGCTTTCGTACGGAAATTATTTGTCTCTCGACCAATGCTCATCTTGCTTTAAAGCAGTTTATCGGTGGCCGAGTGGCTGTCGATCAAGTGACAGATTTGGGACAACTCAGTCGCCTGACTGGGGTGATTACCGGGGCAAGCCAAGGTCAAAGTGATGGTGCATTGACCGTTTATAAGCTGGTGATTGAGGATGCCACAGCACTCTGGCATAAGCGTCGTAACAGCCGTGTCTTTATGAATAAATCGGTTGGGGAGATGACCGAGATTATTTTTAGTGAATGGCAGAAAAAAAGTGCGTTGTTTGCTGCCAGTTTAAGTCTGAACTTAGAGGGGTTGGCACGTACTTATGATGTGCGTCCATTCACCATGCAGGCGAATGAAAGTGATTATGCATTTTTAACTCGCCTTTGGCGCAGTGAAGGGATCAATTGGTTAATTGATGAAGCGGAGTTATTTGTCGCATTTTCGGCTGCACCGATGCAAGCACAGCAGCTGCGTTTAATTGATACCAATCAGGCTTATAGTGCTTTAGAGCGGAAAAAAATTCGCTTTCATCGGAGTCATGCCACGGAACGTTTAGACACGATCACCAGTTTTGTGGCAGAACGCTTTTTACAATCGACCACCATTCAAACGCAGCGTTGGCAAGCTCAACATTTGGCACAAGACCAAAGTAATCCGCTCTTAAGCGCCCATGCACAGAGTGAGCAACAGCACAATGAAACCTTAAGTTTAGAGCAGGCTTGGACCGTAAGTTCGGCTTGGACAACTGACCTTAAAGGTGCAGATCAGGCGACCACTTCAAATACACAGCAATTGGATCAGTTGAATCGGCAACTCAATCAATATCAGGAATTACAAGCCAAATATTTTACCGCCAGCAGTAGCGTAAGGGATGCACAAGTTGGGTATTGGTTTGAATTAGAAAATCATCCTGAAATCGATCAACATCAAACGACAGATCGTGAATTTCTCATATTGGGCAAAGCATTTTATAACCAAAATAATTTACCCAAAGATATTTTGGTTCAATTAGAAAAGTTACTTGCCGCGAGTCGTTGGCTATCTTTAGGGGATGAACGGCAGGCCAATGAGCTCTATGTGGTCCGTCGGCAAATTTCTGTGGTGCCTGAATATGATCCTTTATTACACCGGCCACCTGCGTTTCCACAGCGGGCTAAAGTGGTCGGTCCAGAAGGTGAAAGTATTTATGTCGATGCTTGGGGGCGTATCAAAGTTCGGTTTACGTTCACCCGCAGTGACGACCACAGTCATGATGGCGGAGCAGGGAGTAATGATAATGACAGTGACTCGGCTTGGGTCGATGTACTGACTCCTTGGGCGGGTGAAGGTTATGGAGCACGTTTCCATCCTCGTATTGGCGAGATTGTGGTCATCGACTTTTTTGAGGGAGATGTGGATCGTCCCTTTGTAGTAGGACGAATACATGAAGCTGAGCGCTCTCAGACCATGTTTGACCTCAAAGGTCAGCTTCCTGAAACCAAAAAACTCAGTGGTATCCGTTCGCAAGAAGTTGCGGGAGCAGGCTTTAACCAACTGCGCTTCGATGATACGACAGGGCAGATCAGTACCCAATTACAAAGTAGTCATGCGGCGACACAGCTGAATTTAGGTAATCTCAGCCATCCTAAAGAACAAGACAGTAGCCATGGTCGTGGTGAGGGGTTTGAGCTGCGTACGGATGCTTGGGGGGCAATGCGTGCAGGTAAAGGTTTACTCATTAGTACCTATGCACAGGATAAAGCAGTTGCCGATCATCTTGCTGCTGCTGAAGCTCAGTCTCTTTTAAATCAAGGGCATCAGAGCATGAATATGCTGAGTGGTTTAGCCGTAAAGCAGCAGACCGATGCATTAAATGTAATTAATCGTTTGCCGAAGTTAATAAACTCTTTAGAAATCAAAAGTACTGCCGAAGCTGTCAAAGCGACTTTAAATTTGTTCAAGGAGGAGCTAAGTCGAGACCCATTGGCAGCGTTAAAGAACTGTAAAAGTTTTGTCAAAGAAATGGGCTCAATCGCACATGATGTCAAAAGTACAGTAAAAGAATTTAAAGCATTTTTTAATGATGCCGAAGATGCCTTTGATAACTTAAAGTCTGTCATAGATCATATTGAAGAAAATGGTAAAGATGTGATTCAGGGGAGAATCGCAAGTCTGAAAAGCAACCTAAAAGAAGATCCATTAAAAGCATTAAAAGATGTGGGTAAATTGATCGAAGACATCAAATTTAACCCCGATGATTTGTTGAATAATGGTGGTTTTGGTTTACCACCAGCGATGACACCCATAAAAGCATTAGAAAAAGTACAAGGCTTTATGGAAGGCTATGCGCAAGGTTTAGAAAAATCCAATACAGTGGAAAAACAAGAACAAGGCAAATTATTCCGCCAAGCGTTGATGTTGCTTGCATCACCCAATGGTATTGCACTTACCACACCGGAAGATATTGTTTTACAAGCCTCGCAGGATATTGCAGAAAGTGCCCAAGGTTCAGTGAATGTGAGTGCACAAAAAAATATTGTGCATCATGCGCAAGATAAAATCAGTTTGTTTGCAGCTCAAAAGGGCCTGAGTGCGTATGCCGCAAAAGGGAAAGTTGAATTACAAGCCCAAGATGATGCTATTGAAGCAATTGCCCGAAAGGTGATTAAGCTCATTTCAACGGAAGATAAAATTGAAATTACCAGTCCTAAAGAAATTGTGCTGACTGCAGGGGGCTCGCAACTGAAAATTAATGGCAGTGGAATATTTACAACAACAGGCGGCAAGTTTGAGAGTAAGGCCGGGCAGCATAGTTTTGTGGGAGGCGGAACTGCAATAACACCTAAAGTAAGTTTGCCAAAGCTAGAAGCAATTTATAGTAATCAGGTTGATTACACTTGGAATGAAAATTCCACAATAGAAAAAGAAATTATTATTTTAAATGAAAAGCAGAATGTTTTATTAAAAGCTAAAAAAGATTTATTAGATAATGAAAATAAAATAAGTTCTTTACGATTTTATACACCAAAAGCGGATGATTTTATTGCGTTAGGTTTCGATTCTTCATATGTTTCGCTGAAACAAAAACGATTAGATGGTGATAATAAAGATGAATTATTAGAAGAGGCTTTACTTGAGTTTGATGATAATAATGTATATACAAGTGAGGATTTTTAAATGGCTGAATTAAATACAATAATAGCAAAATTCTTTGATAGTTCTGGAAAGTATGTAATTAATTTAAATGTAAAATCTAAATACCTAGGATCATCGAAAGAAAATTTAAAAAAAACAGATGTTAATGGTCTTTTTATATTTCAAGCATCGCCGGATAGAATGATAGAGATATTGGCAAAACCTCCTAATCAGAAGGATTACACATCATTTAAATTAATTAATTCTTCAATAAGCTCATCAGAAAAGAATCCTATTATAATTAACTTACCTAAAACAATTGAAGAATATCAAAGAACAAGCAATGTAAGTCCTAGTAAAGGAATAGTTAGTACATTATTTAAAGTATTGGATAGTAATGGGAAAGCAATGGTTAATTTCCCCATTCAGTCAAGACCAAAAGGTAAGGGGAGTTCCCCAGATAAATATACCAATGACCAAGGTATTGTTGAGGTATTATCATCACCAAATAGAGATATTGAAGTTTTAGTACTTACTTCTAATGATCAATTTGAGCTTAATTTTTCTGGAAATTCGGGGGCTGGAAAAGAACAACCTATATTAATTAAACTTAATGAGCCATATAATAATTTTAAAGGTTTCACCCTAATAAAGGTGTTAGATAAATCAGGTCAGCGTTATGCGGTTCAAGATGTTGATGTTGAAATGATTTTTGATAATGTTAACAAGAAAAATTTTAAAGTTAAAAACGGACAGTTGAAATTAACAAATTGGGTTGGTCAAAAAATTAAATTGACTATATTTAAACCCGATGGAAAACCTTTAGATTCAGTAGATTTTATGGTTAGAAGAGTAAAAGAAGAATTTATTGATTTACAATTAGATGTAGATGTTTTAAATGGAAAAACAGCCCAAAATGATCCAATTACGCCACAGCGGATAGAAGATACCTCTGCGGGAGAGATAATTTCATTAAGCTTTTTCAAAGAAGTTTATGGAACAAAAAAATTGTTTTGGCATAAAACAATGAATGGAAGACCAACTCAAAACTCGACTCCAGAACAATTTTTACCCGCTTTAAATAAGGGATTGTTGAAGTATAAAATGACAGATAAGCTTATATTATGTCATTTTCTTGCTCAAATTTATCATGAGTGTGATCATTTTAATACCTTGATTGAATATGCAAGTGGAAAGGATTATGACATTGGAAATTTTCCTCCAGAAGTATGTAATGCTCCTAAGAGTAGATCATGTAGAAGGCGTAAACAAATTTTAGCAGAAGGAAATACGACTCCAGGTGATGGACCCAAATATAAAGGTAAAGGTTTAATTCAATTAACGTGGAAAAGTGCATATCTTAAATATAAAAAATATTCAGGGATCGATGTGGTAAGTGATCCAGACTTATTATGCAATGATCTTTTTCATGCTGTGGAAAGTGCAGTATGGGCATTTAATGAGTTTAAAAATGCGGATAGTTTAGTTCGTAATGGTTATATTGATTTTACAAAAACATACTCAGATTCATATCATTTAGGTGTAGTAGAGCAGGTAAGCAAAAGGATTAATGGTGGTACAAATGGTCTTGCTGAAAGAAAAAGCTTATTTTTGAAAATATTAAGAGAGGTTGAAAAGCGAAATGGGTTCAAATAATTTTTTTATTTTTCTATTTATATTGGTTTATTCCACATTTGCATGTGCCGATAATAAGCTGGTTAAAGAAAATAATAATATTTTTTTTAAACAGGATAATGCTAAAATTTTTCTATTTACTGATGAGAATTACTGTTTTGATAAAGATGCTTTTTCAATTGAAAATTTAACTAATGATAATAAAAGATATTTATTTGTAAATCACACTGATGATTGTAACTCTGGGGGTAAATATGAAATATTCGATATATCAGAAAATAAAGCAAAAAAATTCTATCTAAGCCCTCTATATGATCCAGAATTTGATATTAATGAATATAAAATTATTGAAAGGTTTAATGATGGAGCTGTTGGGTATACTCGAATATATGTTTTGAAAAATGGTAAATATCTCCTGTCAGAAGAATTGAAAACACTAGATAGTGATCTTAATTTAAGTAAGGTTTATTCAGGTGGGTTGTTTAAAATGTATTTAAAAAACAATTCAAATCAAGTAGTGAAAAATTTAGAAATAAGCGCAAATAAAGCATATTTTTTTAATAATGAATTAAAGAAAACAAAATCATATATTATTCGTGGTGATAAAGTAAAAATAGATGGCTTGATTGAGAATAATAACCTGATTTATATTAATGTTGAATTTAAGGGGTTGGGTAAAATAACAAAAGGCTATATAAAATTATCAGATGTTTTGTAATAATCTTTAACAATTTATTTGGGCTTCATTTATTCAATATAGAAATATTGTTAAGGACTTGAAAAATCCAACATTGTTAAATAAAGCCGACTCTCGTCGGCTTTATTTATTCAATCTTCCAAAACTTCTTCCAATAACTCTTCACTCGGTGCAAAGTAATAAGCGCCATCCATAGGAGTGACAAAGTGAAGTAAGCGGTCATGAATGCCGTCACCACTGGTGCCAAACATACGTACTAGCATGCTGTCGATAATGCTGAGGTCATGGGTATAAGCAATAAAAAACAAACCTTGGTCACCGCGGCCATCGCCATAAGGCAATGAATGACGCAAAATTGCTAGTTCTTCACCTTCGCCATTTTCAACAACGGTACGTGATACATGTGAGTTTTCAGGTTGTTCGTCTTCATCCAACTCAATCGACTCAAGTTTGGTACGCCCAATGACATGTTCCTGAGCATCTACCTTTAACTTTTTCCATTTATCTAAGTTATGTGCATAACGCTGTGCAAAGACAAAAGAACCATCAGCAAAAATACCCGCATCTTCTGCTAATAATGCTGTTTCAGCACGGTCATCTGGAAATTGAGGGTTTTCAGTACCATCAATAAAGCCGGTTAAATCACGGCCATCAAAATTGCGGAAGCACACACGTTCATCCAGTACGTCAACTTTATCTTGAATACCATCAAAGAATGCTTGGCTCAGCGCAAAGCAAATATCTGTACGCTGTGCTGCAATATGGATAAATACATCTGCTGGGGCTACAGGCATGTTAAATGAACCTTGAATTGGATCAAGTTGTTTAAAGCCTGCCGGGGATTGACTGTAAAGTTGTGCCCAAAGTTCTGGTCCAAAAGCCACAGCCGTTTTAATCTGTGCATTTGGATGTTGGGTAATCAGACGATCACGAGTATTAAGTAAGTCTTCAAGTTGTTCTTTTAATTCGCTAATCGTTAAATCTTTTAAACGTAAAACAATAAAACGAGCATGATCTGAGGGTAATGGCAAAATTACAGATTGAGCAGACATTCATGGCTCCTAAAAATTATAATTTCTGAGTGGCTGTGTGTATTGTGCCTTAAGCAGCGCTGAGAGTGTAGCCTTCATTTGGCCTTTTAGCGTGCATTATTGTCATGAAAATAGAGTAAATGTCATATAATACAGACCCATTTCAAACTTGAGCTAATGATGTCCTATCAAATCTGGATTGCATATATGTTGGCATGTTGGGTGATTAGTGTTTCCCCAGGTGCAGGTGCAATTGCGTCTATGTCGAGTGGTTTGAATTATGGGTTTAAGCATGGGTATTGGAATGCCATCGGCCTGCAATTGGCACTTTTGGTTCAGATAGTCATTGTTGCAGCTGGGGCAGGGTTCTTATTTGCGACGACATCATGGGCTTTTCTGATCGTGAAATGGTTTGGTGTGGGCTATTTATTGTATTTGGCTTATTTACAGTGGACAGCGCCAACAGAGTCAATTGAAATCCAACAAGATTTACCAAATAAATCACGTTTAAAATTAGTTGTACATGGCTTTTTGGTCAATATGAGCAACCCTAAAGCGATTGTATTTTTGTTGGCGGTTTTGCCGCAGTTTTTAGATTTATCCAAACCCCAATGGATTCAATATGTCATCATGGCTGCAACAATGATTAGCATCGATTTGATTGTCATGGCGGGGTATACCGGTCTCGCTGCAAAAGTGCTGCGGTTGTTAAAATCACCCAAACAACAAAAATATTTGAATCGAGCTTTTGCGGTATTATTTGCTTGTGCGGCGAGCTTATTGAGTTTGGTGCATCAATAAATCCAGTGAGATGATTCTAAGCATCGTATTTGACGTGCAAAAAAAGCCATGCAACTGCATGGCTTTTTTTTTTTGATATGTCGCGAATTGAACAATGAACGTTGCTACTTAAGCCACTTTCTTAAATTTTTGCATAATAAAAATTAGGGCAAAGAGCAGCGCCATAGTTAATACAATGGTCAGTCCTGTAGAGGTGTTTAAACCAGCACTTGACCATAAACCTACAGTTACACCGACTTGGGCAATGATGAAAGACCACAGTACCATTTGCTTCGGGGAATTTGCCAATAAACGAGCGGTTAATGCAGGAATCACTAACAATGCACCCATCAGCAATGAGCCGACAGCACGTAAAGCCAATATAGTAAATAATGCCAGTAATAACATAAAAATCAGACGTTGCCATTTAGCGCTGACACCTTCACTGACCGCAATATCGGGGTCAATGGCAATCTGAATCTGAGATTGCCAACTTTTATACAGCACGGTCAGTGCCACAATGATCACCACTGCAAAGACAGGCAAATCTGACCAAGAAATGGTGAGTAAATCACCAAATAAATAGCTGAGTAATTCAGGTCTTAAGCTTGGCAAATGTTGTATGAAGAGTAAGCCTGAGCACAGGAGTGTTGCAGAACATAGCGCAAGCAAAGCGTCATTGGGTAAGCGAGGGTCGTGTAACACCCATAAGATTGCAACCAATAAGAGCGCAATCAATGTAACGCCTGTCCAAAGCGGTAGACTCATTGCACCGGCAATGGCGACACCGAGTAAAGTGCCATGTGCCATGGTGTCCGCAAAAAATGACATGCGACGCCATAGCATTAAACAGCCGAGGGGTGCAGTCAGGAACACCAGCAAAGTGCCCATGATCCATGCTGGCAAAAGGAGTTGTAGCCATTCCATCATGGATTATGCTTCCGGTTCAGGGTGAATATGGGGACGAGAGTCATGCTGGCAAGGCGTTGCACTATCGCCATGCGCACAGTGATCATGATGGTGTTGATAGAACACACGGTTTGTCCCAAAGATCGCTTGATATTCAGGATGTTGCTGGACATTTTCAGGCAAGCCACTGCAGCAGATATGCTTATTGAGGCAAACCACACGATGTGTTCCTTGCATGACCCATTGTAAATCATGAGAAACCATCAAAACTGCACAGCCATATTTTTCTGGCAAGCTACGCACGTAGTCATACAGTTCCGCTTCAGACTGGATATCCAGACCTTGCATAGGTTCATCCAGAACCAATACATTCGGTTGACGTAATAAAGCCCGTGCAATCAATACACGTTGACGTTCGCCGCCCGATAGTTGCTGAACTTTAGATTGTTGTAACTTGGCAATGCCTGTATCACGAATAATTTCTTGCTTAATGCTGGCATCACATTTTTCTAGTGCCAATAAATCACACACACGTAGCGGTAAGCTGTGTGATGGATTAAATTTTTGTGGCACATATGAAAATTTTAATTTTTGTGTGCTGATCACTTTGCCAGATACAGGTTTTACAATACCCAGTAACACTTTGATGAGCGTGGATTTGCCTGCACCGTTAGGACCAATCAAGGTGACAATTTCTTTTTCGTGTAAGGCGAAATCTACATTTTTTAAAATGTCACGTTCATCGATTCGGACATGAACATGCTCTAAAGCCACAATGGGCTTCACATTTAGTGTTTGCTGCGGCACTGCTGACAGATCCCTGAAATTTCAATAATACTGTGATGTGCAGTAAAACCATCGGATGCAGACAATTCATCGAGTTGCGCCATCAAGCCTTGAGCAGATGCTTCTTTGACTAATTTACAATCGGTGCAAATCAGAAATGCAGCTTGATGTCCTTCGCGCGGATGACAACATGGGATGTAAGCATTAATCGACGTTAGACGATGAATCAAACCTTTTTCAAGCAGAAAATCCAGCGTACGGTACACCGTCGGTGGCGCTGCAGGTCGGTCAGACTCACTTTTGATTTTAGCCAAAAGATCATAAGCGCCCATTGGTCCCGTTGCGTTCAATATCAGTTCCAATACTTCTTTACGCAAGGGCGTAAGTCGAGCACCCGTCGCACTACAGAGACTCTCAGCTTCAGCAAGGCGCTGTTCGACATTATGATGATCGTGTACACCATGCAAAGCATTATGATGTTCGTGTGAACATGCGCTCATAGCAAACCTCGAGTACGAAACTGTATAAAGAAAAAGACTTTAAATCTTAACATGAAGCGTAAGTACTTACGAACAGACGTAGGTTTTTTTACGATTTTGTTATATTATAACACTATTCATTTTATGGTGCTCTCTCCCCATGTCCCGTGTATTTCTTTTTTGTAGTTTGGCTTTATTCAGTGTGATGAGCTGGGCGCAAGGCCTCGTTGTTTCTACACAACCGATTTATCTAATCGCGAAGGATGTACTCAAGGGTGTAGAGCAGCCCAAACTATTGCTTGACCATCAATCTGGACATGATGTGAGTTTGACGCCTGCGCACCGTAAAACCGTGCAAGATGCCAATCTCGTTTTATGGTTAGGCCATGCACACGAAGCACCTTTAGCAAAAATGTTAGGTGAAAGTGGCAAAAGTATCGCTATTTTAGACTCAGGCATTATCAGTGCTTTGCCATTACGGGATGTCCGTGGCAATGCATTAAAAGGCACAATCGATACCCATGTCTGGCTTGAACCTAACAATGCGGTTCGAATCGGCTTTTTTATTGCTGCTTTACGTTCACAACAGTTTCCAGAACATCGTGAAAAATATTGGGCTAATGCGCGTGCATTTGCTCAGAAACTCTTGGTTACTGCACAAAAAACCGATGTGTCGAGCCGTGCTCAACCTTACTGGTCTTACCACGATGCCTATCAATATCTTGAGCGCTCACTGAATTTGAAATTTACCGGTGCGTTGACAGATGATCCACATGTCGCACCGACATTGGCACAAATCAAGTACCTGAAAGACCATCGCGCGCAGCCAAAAGTATGCTTACTTGCAGAAGCACATGCCAGTCAAAATCAGTATCAAAAGCTCGGTGGTATCGTCTTTCAGCCAGTTGACGAAACGATGAGTGGGGCAGGGGATTTTGTAACAGCATGGAAGATGTTGGCTGATGAAACCCTGAAATGCACACTAAATGCACGAAAGTAAAGTAAAAAATAAACAACTATTGATTAGTTTGAAAGCAGTTTGCTAATTTAAAAAAACACGACTAAGGTCGGGAAAAGATTGCAAGTTAAGGGGTGTAACTCTATAATGCCTGCGATTAAAAATAATCATCAGTTAAACTTGTCAAGCAGAATTGCTGTGAGTGAACAAAAATGAGTCGAACTAGTCGCATGATTGATCGACGATTAGCGAAAGCTTTAGTCATCTTACAAGCAGTAATGATTCCTGTTTCAGCCCTGATTGGTTGGGTCCTTAAAGACACAATCACAGCATATAGTGCAGCTTTGGGTGCGTTGGTATGTTGGCTAGCAAGTAGCTACTTTTCATGGCAGTCGTTTCGTGCGGCTGGTGCCCGTGCCTCTAAACAGGTGCTGTCAAACATGTATCGTGGCTTAATGGGCAAGTTTGCAATCGTGATTGTTGGATTCATTTTGATTTTGATCAATGTCAAGCCGTTGTCAGCGGTGGCATTGTTTTGTGGTTTTATGCTCGTACAAAGTATGTCGTGGGTCGCTCCTTTTTGGGCAACACGCTTAAAAAAACGAGTGTAAACACAACAAAAAATTGAAAAGTTTTTTGGAGAGTAACGAGATATCAGGCAGCACGCGATATTCGTTTTCTCTATTAGTTTTGACATTGACCAGGTGTGATTTATGGCTGCTGAAGAACATGCCCTTACTTCGACCGAGTACATTCAGCATCACTTGACTAACTTGACCTATGGCAAAATGCCAGATGGTACTTGGAAGTTAGCTGAGACTGCTAAAGAAGCTCAAGAGATGGGGTTCACTGCTATTCACTTGGATTCAATGGGTTGGTCTATTGGCCTTGGTATTGTTTTCTGTTTGTTGTTCTGGGTTGTAGCGAAAGCTGCAAACTCTGGTGTTCCGACCAAGTTCCAGTCTGCAATCGAAATGATTATCGAGTTCGTTGACTCAAGTGTCCGTGACACTTTCCATGGCAAATCGCGCTTAATCGCGCCGTTAGCGTTGACCATCTTCGTGTGGATTTTCCTCATGAACTTGATGGACTTGATCCCTGTTGACTGGATTCCTTATACAGCTCAATTGATCGGTGCTAACGTGTTTGGTATGGATCCTCACCACGTTTACTTCAAAATCGTTCCATCTACTGATCCTAACATTACCTTGGGTATGGCATTATCAGTATTTGCGTTAACTATTTTCTATAGTATCCGTGAGAAAGGTCTTGTCGGATTCGGTGCAGAATTTGCACTTAACCCATTTAACCCAAGTAACCCAGTTTTAAAAGCATTACTTATTCCAGTAAACATTATTCTTGAATTAGTAACTTTTATTGCACGTCCAATCTCATTGGCTCTACGACTGTTCGGTAACATGTATGCGGGTGAGTTGATCTTCATCTTGATCGCATTATTGCCGTTCTGGATCCAGTGGGCGTTGTCTGTGCCTTGGGCGATCTTCCATATTCTTGTTATTACGTTACAAGCATTCATTTTCATGATGTTGACTATCGTATATATGAGTATGGCTAGCGAAAAGCATTAATGGTATTGCTCAACTGTCAAAGGGTGGTTGGGCACACAATTTTTTAACTTAATTTGGTATAAACCTAACCTCTGAGGAATTATCATGGAACTCACTTTAGGTCTAGTTGCAATTGCATCTGCTATCTTGATCGCTTTTGGTGCTTTAGGTACTGCGATTGGTTTTGGTCTTCTAGGCGGCCGTTTCTTAGAAGCTGTTGCTCGTCAACCAGAATTGGCTCCACAACTTCAAACTCGTATGTTCTTAATCGCGGGTCTTCTTGATGCTGTGCCTATGATCGGTGTTGGTATTGGCTTGTTCTTCATCTTCGCTAATCCATTTGTAGGTTAATCAGCTTAATTCCTAAATTAAACTATTGAGGAATAGCAATGAATATCAACCTCACATTGATTGGCCAAGCGATTGCTTTTGCGATTTTTGTCGCATTCTGCATGAAATTTGTTTGGCCACCACTAATCAATGCGATTAGTGAGCGTCAGCGTAAAATCGCTGATGGCTTAAACGCTGCTGAAAAAGCGAAAGCTGACCTTGCGGATGCGCAAGCACAAGTGAAAGCTGAATTAGATGCGGCTAAAGCACAAGCGGCTCAATTGATCGAACAAGCGAACCGTCGTGGTGCGCAATTGGTAGAAGAAGCGCGTACTCAAGCTGCGGCTGAAGGTGAGCGTATTCGTCAACAAGCTAAAGAAGCTGTTGATACTGAAATCAATGCTGCTCGCGAAGAATTACGTCAACAAGTTGCTGCTCTTGCAGTTACTGGCGCAGAAAAAATTCTGAACCAGCAAGTTGACGCAGAAGCTCACAATGCCATGCTGACTCAGCTGGCTGCTAAACTTTAAGAGAGGCGGATTATGGCTGAACTCTTGACGTTGGCACGCCCATACGCTAAAGCAGCATTTGCTTACGCTTCTGAGCAAAATGCAACTGACGCTTGGTCAAATGCATTGAACTTGCTCAGTGCTGCGGTGCAAGACGAAGCATTTTCAGCTTATCTAAATCGCCCTGAGCTTACTCCTGCTGAGCAGGTAAGTATTTTTGCCAAAGTTTTAGGTGAAGACCAGACTGCAGCAGTGTCAAACTTTTTGACATTGCTTGCCGATAATGACCGTCTGGCACTTCTTCCTGAAATTTCAGAAGAATACGAACAGCTCAAATCACAGAATAACAATACTGTGGATGTAGTGATTGAATCTGCATTCCCATTGACTTCTGTACAAGAACAATTACTTGCGCATGCATTAGAGAAAAAATTCGAAGCTGCCGTAAATGTTTCTGTAGAAGTTAACCCAGCGTTAATCGCGGGTGTAGTTATTCGTGCAGGCGACCAAGTGATAGATGATTCTGCGCTTAACAAGCTTGAAAAAATGCGGACTCGTCTTCTTGCTTAACAGCTCGAAGACTGAACTTTAAAAAGATTGAGGTATAGCGCAATGCAACAACTGAATCCATCCGAGATCAGTGCGCTCATTAAACAGCGTATCGGCGATCTGGACACCAGCGCGACCGCTAAGAACGAAGGGACCATTGTTATGGTTTCCGACGGTATTGTGCGCATTCACGGCCTTGCTGATGCAATGTACGGTGAAATGATCGAATTCGACGGCGGCTTATTTGGTATGGCACTGAACCTAGAACAGGATTCAGTGGGTGCCGTTGTCTTAGGTAACTACTTAAGCCTTCAAGAAGGTCAAAAAGCTCGTTGCACAGGTCGTGTATTAGAAGTTCCGGTTGGTCCAGAACTTTTAGGCCGTGTAGTAGATGCTTTGGGTAACCCAATTGATGGTAAAGGCCCTATTGACGCAAAACTTACTGATGCTGTTGAAAAAGTAGCACCAGGCGTAATTTGGCGTCAATCAGTGGATCAACCTGTACAAACTGGTTATAAATCAGTAGATACAATGATCCCTGTTGGTCGTGGTCAACGTGAGTTGATCATCGGTGACCGTCAAACTGGTAAAACAGCTATGGCGATCGATGCGATCATCGCTCAGAAAAATTCTGGCATTAAATGTGTATACGTAGCAATTGGTCAAAAACAATCGACTATCGCTAACGTTGTGCGCAAGCTAGAAGAAACTGGCGCTATGGCGTACACAACTGTTGTAGCAGCTGCTGCAGCTGATCCTGCAGCGATGCAGTATCTTGCTCCGTATGCTGGTTGTACAATGGGTGAGTACTTCCGTGACCGCGGTGAAGACGCGCTTATCATTTATGATGACTTGTCTAAACAAGCTGTTGCTTACCGTCAAATTTCATTGCTTCTACGTCGTCCACCAGGTCGTGAAGCATATCCTGGTGACGTATTCTATCTACACTCACGTTTACTTGAACGTGCTTCACGTGTATCTGCTGACTACGTTGAGAAATTCACTAACGGTGAAGTTAAAGGCCAAACTGGTTCATTAACTGCATTACCGATTATTGAAACTCAAGCCGGTGACGTATCTGCATTCGTACCTACAAACGTAATTTCGATTACTGACGGTCAGATCTTCTTAGAAACATCATTATTCAACGCAGGTATTCGTCCTGCTGTGAACGCGGGTATCTCTGTATCACGTGTTGGTGGTTCTGCTCAAACTAAGATCATCAAAAAATTGTCAGGTGGTATCCGTACCGCTCTTGCGCAATACCGTGAATTAGCTGCGTTTGCTCAGTTCGCTTCTGACCTTGACGAAGCAACTCGTAAACAGCTTGAACATGGTCAACGTGTAACTGAGCTTATGAAGCAAAAACAATATGCTCCATACTCAATTGCTGACCAAGCTGTTTCAATTTATGCATCTAACGAAGGCTACATGGCTGACGTAGAAGTGAAGAAAATCGTTGCATTTGATGCTGCGTTGATCTCTTACTTCCGTTCAGAAAATGCTGCGTTAATGCAAAAAATTGACGAGACTGGTGCTTACGATAAAGAAATCGAAGCAGCAATCAAAGCAGGTATTGAAAGCTTTAAAGCGACTCAAACTTACTAAGATTCAACTGTGTTGAATCTGGTTTTGGTTTGGTTCACGGATCAACCTTCGGAAGCTCGAAAGGGCTTTCGAATACTAGGTTAAGCGTATGGCAAATTTAAAAGAAATTCGCGCCAAAGTAGCTAGTATCAAAAGCACGCAGAAAATTACTCGCGCGATGCAGATGGTAGCAGCTTCTAAGATGCGTCGTGCGCAAGAGCGCATGGCTCAAGGCCGTCCGTATGCCGAAAATATGCACCGTGTAATTGCTCATTTGGTACAAGCGAACCCTGAATACAAACACCGTTATATGGTTGAACGTCCTGTAAAGCGCGTTGGCTATATCATTGTTTCTTCAGATCGTGGCCTTGCTGGTGGTTTGAACATTAACTTGTTCAAAAAAGTGGTAAAACACGTACAACAGCAACAAGAGCAGTCAATTGAAGTTCAATTTGCTTTAATTGGTCAAAAAGCGGTTTCGTTTTTTAAAAACTACGGCGGTAAAGTTCTTGGTGCAACTACAAACGTAGGTGATGCTCCGAGTCTTGAACAGTTAACTGGTTCTGTACAGGTGATGTTAGACGCGTTTGATAAAGGCGAGTTAGATCGTATTTATCTAGTGTCAAACGGCTTTGTCAACGCCATGACTCAAAACCAAAAAATCGAACAGCTTGTTCCTTTAGCAGCTGCTGAGGAAAGCGAAGGTCTAAACCGTCAATACGGTTGGGACTATATCTATGAACCAGAAGCTGAAGAGCTTTTAAATGGTTTATTGGTTCGTTACATTGAGTCTATGGTTTATCAAGGTGTGATTGAAAACATCGCATGTGAACAGTCTGCTCGTATGGTTGCAATGAAAGCTGCAACTGATAACGCGGGTGAATTGATCAAGAGCCTACAACTTATTTATAACAAGCTGCGTCAAGCCGCGATTACTCAGGAAATCTCTGAGATCGTTGGTGGTGCCGCTGCCGTTTAACATTATTAGTTTGAATTGAGGAGACAGCAATGAGTAGCGGTCGTATCATTCAGATCATCGGCGCGGTTATCGACGTCGAGTTTGAACGTAACAGCGTTCCTAAGATCTATGACGCTCTCCATGTTGATGGTACTGAAACTACATTAGAAGTTCAGCAGCAACTTGGTGATGGCGTAGTTCGTACTATTGCAATGGGTTCTACTGAAGGCCTTAAGCGTGGTCTTACTGTAACTAACACTGGCGCGCCTATCTCTGTACCTGTAGGTACTGCATGTTTAGGTCGTATCATGGACGTTCTTGGTCGCCCGATCGACGAAGCTGGTCCTGTTGGTACTGAAGCTCGTTTACCAATTCACCGTCAAGCGCCTTCTTATGCAGAACAAGCGGCTTCTACTGACCTTTTAGAAACTGGTATTAAAGTCATTGACTTACTTTGCCCGTTCGCTAAAGGTGGTAAAGTTGGTCTGTTCGGTGGTGCCGGTGTTGGTAAAACTGTAAACATGATGGAGTTGATCAACAACATCGCGAAAGCTCACTCAGGTTTATCTGTGTTTGCTGGTGTTGGTGAACGTACTCGTGAAGGTAACGACTTCTATCACGAAATGAAAGACTCTAACGTTCTAGACAAAGTAGCAATGGTCTACGGTCAGATGAATGAGCCACCAGGTAACCGTTTACGCGTAGCGTTGACTGGTTTGACTATGGCTGAGTACTTCCGTGATGAAAAAGACGAAAACGGTAAAGGCCGTGACGTTCTATTGTTCGTCGACAATATCTATCGTTATACACTAGCGGGTACTGAAGTATCAGCACTTCTAGGTCGTATGCCATCTGCAGTAGGTTACCAACCGACTCTTGCAGAAGAGATGGGTGTTCTTCAAGAACGTATTACGTCTACTAAGTCTGGTTCTATTACGTCAATTCAAGCGGTATACGTACCTGCCGATGACTTAACAGATCCATCGCCTGCTACTACCTTCGCTCACTTGGACGCGACTGTTGTATTGAGCCGTGACATCGCATCTTCTGGTATTTACCCAGCGATCGATCCACTTGACTCTACTTCACGTCAGTTAGATCCACTTGTAGTGGGTACTGAGCATTACGAAATCGCTCGTTCAGTTCAAAACGTTCTTCAACGTTACAAAGAATTGAAAGACATTATCGCAATTCTTGGTATGGACGAATTGGCAGAAGAAGACAAACTTACTGTATACCGTGCACGTAAGATCCAACGTTTCTTCTCTCAACCGTTCCACGTAGCTGAAGTGTTTACTGGTGCTCCTGGTAAACTTGTACCGCTTAAAGAAACAATTCGTGGCTTTAAAGGTCTTCTAGCTGGTGAATACGACCACATTCCAGAACAAGCGTTCTACATGGTTGGTGGTATTGACGAAGTTATTGCTAAAGCTGAGAAACTTTAATTAGTTACCTAATTTAGGAGATTCTCATGTCAACTATGCAATGTGACGTTGTAAGTGTTAAAGAGTCTTTGTACTCTGGCACTGTAACTATGCTAATTGCTAAAGGTGCTGGTGGTGAGTTGGGTATTATGCCTGGCCATGCACCACTAGTAACTTTGCTCAAGCCGGGCGCAATCCGCGTTCTGCTTGAAAATGGTACAGAAGAATTAATCTATGTATCAGGTGGTGTACTAGAAGTTCAACCGCACGTTGTTACTGTACTTGCAGATACTGCAGTACGTGCTGACAACCTTGATGAAGCAGCAATTATTGAAGCTCGTAAACAAGCTGAACAATTGTTAGCAAATCAAAAGAGCGACTTGGACTCAGCTGCTGCTTTGGCTGCTCTTGCAGAAACTGCTGCTCAGTTGGAAACCATCCGCAAAATCAAAAACCGCGCTCAATAAGACGCAGTTTGAGATTGAAGAAACCACCCGAAAGGGTGGTTTTTTTATGGCAAGTATATTATTGAAATGTAAAATGATTGGTACGAATTAAATGAATATTAATAATGAGAATGGTGAAATTTATAAAAATGCTCTATCTAATTTAAAAATCGGAGACGTAATTTTAGTAGAGGGGTGTAATAAGATATCGCCAAAATTAATTGCTGCACAAAAACTATTTTATATGAAGGCATGCAGTAGTCATGTAATGATTCATATAGGAGATGGAGTGGTTATACATGCAACTGGTGGTAAAGGAGTGCATCTTTCACCCCTATTCATAGAGTTGGAAAATTGCAAAGCTAATTGGAGAGTCATTAGAAATAATAAACTTGCCGAAATGGATTCGGATTTAGTATTAAAACATACACTTCAATTTTATGCTCAGAGTTACAGTACTGAAGTATATAAATCTAAAGATGTTAAGTTTGTAGAAAGTGAAAGTTCATTCTGTTCTGAGTTAGTGCATAAAATCTATTTATCTTTGGGAGTAGAGATGCAACCAACTACTATTAGGAAGCTTTTCCCTTGTGATTTAGATCGTTTGGCAGATGATATATGTCCTGAAAGTGATTGGATGATAGTTACAGATAGTTATAAAGAAATTTTCAATCTACTTGATTTAGATGATTATAAATTTAGTTTGGAAATGCATACTTTACACATGGATCTCCGTCTTAAAAAAAGATTTCACTTATCAAAATCTAGAGAGTTCACATTTGGAACAGCTTTAGCTGAAGCTCAAAAAAGTGGGTCAACTAAATGGTTAGAAACATTAGATTCGATAAAAAGTGGTTTAAAAAATAGGCAGTTGAAATTTTGGTTTGATAAGGATGCTCAATTTGGAGAGCGTCCAATACCATCAATGGTAGAGTCTATATCGGGTGTAGAGGAATTATTAAAGCTACAGTTGGAAGGTATGCAACGAATGATGGAAATAATGGCTAAATACAAAAAATAATTTTAAGGAGAGTTCTTAATCTAAACTAACTAAGAACTCCCCATTCCCTACAATTGTTACTTTAAATATTTCATCAAACCCTTCATCTAAATTTGGTACTTCTAGCTTTTTATACGTTGCTCGTACATCGACTTTAGAAATATTGTTTTTACTAAATTTAAAGTAAATGACGTGATCTAAAGTTGCATATATTTCATGCAGCTTTTGTCTTAATCTGCAATAAATCATCTGCCTAATAAATTCTTATGAACCTTATTGCCTTCGAACCCCACTTCTGGGAACTCTATCAAGACTTTGATCAATATTACTTGAGCATTGCGGTTGATCTAAGTTCTGTCGTGTCATGTTGGGATGTTGAACTCACCCATGAAGAAGTTCAACAATATGAACACCGTGGGCGTATGAGTATTCAAGAACTGGCAAAATCGATGGTCGCTGCTGCCTATAAAGGTGATTTTGCTTCATTAGAAAGTCGTTTAGTGAAACCATATGAGCGTCAGGCCATGCAATCGGCTTTTAAAAAATGGCAAGATAGCCAAAAAGCAGGTTAATGGTCGTTATTCATGCATGGGTAAAATTGAAAACTCGCCGTGACTGATAATTTTAATTTTAAAAATTTGATCAAAGCCTTCATCCCGTGACGGAACTTGAAGCTTTCGATAGGTCGCATGCACACCAACTTCTGGAATATGAGCTTTGCCTTCACGTAAACTGTTGCGCTTTAAGGTGCTGTCCAAATCGGTTTCAAAATAATAAGCAATGACTTCAAACCCTGCATCAACTGCGCGTTGGATATAGCGAGCACGAGCTTCCCGATTTGGGTTGGTATTGTCAATCACCATTTTGGTTTTGGATGCCAAACCTGCTTCAAAGATCATATTTTCCCGATGTCGGGTTTTCAGCATATCAAGATTAATACGCAAATGACTGTGATATAAATTCAACATATAAAATGTGGATTTACCCGATGCTTGTACACCGGTGAAAATAATCAGTTGCATAGTGGATGAAAAAATCTGTAGACCTTATATTACATATTAAAGCAGCTACGGGCTTTTGCTACAATTTTTGCACTGCCAATAACAACAAAATAGGTCAGGACTTTTTATGTATACACTTCGATTATGTTTCTGCTTATTGCTGGCAACGCCGCTGCTTGCCTGCCAAAGCCAATATGTCACCACACCGAATGTCGCGACTGAAGCCGCATTGGTAGCGGAATCAGTGGATAATGGCATCAGTACAGAACTTGAAATTCCCTATTTATCCGCTTTTCGCAACCTAAGACAAGCCTATAACCACTGTGTGGCGTTCACCTCAGCAGAAGCTTATGTGTATACTGACAATCGACTGGAAGAACATTTAGAGCAGGGCACGCTGATGGCGCGTACAGAAAATGGCGCTTTTCTACATAAAATGTTGGTGGAGGGAATGGGAGCTGACAAAACTCGAATTACCCTGTTTCTGCCAGCCAAATTTCATTTTGCCCAAGCCCGTTTTAAGCAAGATGTGCAACGTGCACTTGGACAAGATAAAAACTGTAATACCTATGAGTTTGCTCAATCTTAAAATAGGAAAAAGAGGCAGTTGTTTATTTTCTGGTTGGGAGATTTTCTATGCTTAAAAATTCTATGCGTTTCAAATATTTGAATATCGGTTCTTAACACTATGTGGGAAGTTTTAGATTAAAAAATATTGTGAATTTACAGCATGGCACTTTGTGATGTGTGGTCGATCAACCGATCATCAGGTACTGAATCACAAGAAGTAGCAAACCGAGAGAATTGCTTACAAATTCATCACGCCGACCAATTTATTCTTCCTCTATAGTAGAGCTAGGTTGTTTAAAAAATAATCTCAACACTTATAAGATGGAGAGAATAAATATGGCAACAATGAAAGCAGCCGTAGTGACTGCATTTAATCAACCACTACAAATACAACAAGTCGAAATTCCTAAAGTCACGCCGGGCAAAGTCTTGGTCAAAATTATCGCGACAGGTGTCTGTCATACCGACTTACATGCCATGCATGGCGATTGGCCTGTTCAGCCAACCTTACCTTTTATCCCTGGACATGAAGGTGTCGGTGAAGTAGTTGAAATTGGTGAAGGAATTGAACATTTAAAAGTTGGTGATATCGTCGGGATTCCTTGGTTATATTCAGCGTGTGGGCATTGTGATCATTGCTATGCGGGCTGGGAAACCTTATGTAAACAACAACAGAACTCAGGCTATTCAGTCAACGGCAGCTTTGCAGAATATTGCTTAGCAGATGGTGATTACGTCGGTGTGATTCCTGAAGGTGTCGATCTATTAGAAATCTCACCTATTCTATGTGCTGGTGTCACTGTTTATAAAGGATTGAAAATGACCGAGGCCAAAACTGGGGATTGGGTCGCCATTTCCGGTATTGGTGGTCTAGGTCATGTGGCAGTGCAATATGCCAAAACAATGGGCTTTAATGTCGTAGCGATTGATGTTGATGACTCAAAACTTGAATTGGCCAAAAATCTCGGTGCCGATGTCGGCATTAATGCCTTAAAAACCGATGTAAAAGAAGCAGTGTTGCAGGCAACGGGTGAAGGCTGTCATGGTGTCTTGGTGACGGCGGTTTCTCCGAAGGCCTTTGAGCAGGCTGTTGCCATTGTCCGTCGTGGAGGTACCATGGTCTTAAATGGTTTGCCACCCGGAACTTTTGACTTGTCGATCTTTAATATGGTGCTGGAGGGAATTACGGTACGTGGTTCAATTGTTGGGACACGTCTGGATTTAAAAGAAGCACTAGATATCGCTGCGCGCGGTAAAGTCAGAGCACATATTCATGTTGAACCGCTCGAAAATATCAACGATATTTTTGATCGTATGGAAAAAGGTAAAATTGATGGCCGTATCGTGATTGATATGCGGCTTTAATGCAAAATCCCACAGGCAACATAACATAGAGCAAAATCAAGACAGACCGATTCAGTATGATTGAAAGGTCTGTCTTGCATGTTTAGAGCTAAGAGAAAATTAGCTTTCTGATGTTTTTTCTTGAGCTGAATGATCTGAAATGATCATGCTGGCAAGTTTAACCATCTCCAGTTGGATATTACCCATTTGATTTTTAATTTTCTGAATATCGACTTGAGTTAAATCCATTTGACCATTTAAAAAGGGTGAAGCCAAAACTTGCTGATTGGCAGCTTGTAAATTGCTGCGAATATCATTGATTTCAGTACTTTTTAGGTTCAGTCCACTGAGTGCCTGATTAAAACCTTTCAATTGTTGTTGCAGCTGATCGGCTGCTTTTTGTAGTTGAATCGGGTCTTGGCTATTGACTGCCGTTTCAATATCGCTTTGGGTTTGTTTCAATTGCTCAACATAGCTGCCCGCTTTCAATTGCATGTCGGCGACATCACGGACAATGTAAAACATATTGCCGCTTTTTAGATTTTGTTGCTGAGCCGCTGATTCTGTTTCAGTTGCTTCATGATGCTCAGAGGAAGCCGTATTGGATAATTCAACTTCTTCAGTGGTAGTTTGAATGTCTTGCTCAGGTGCTGTTGCAGGGTCACAACCGATCAGCACCAAAACACCACTAAAAATGGCAAAAGGGAGAAGGGCATTCTGCACTAGCTTTTTCATTCAATCATCACTATGTGTTAAGTCTATGCTTTGAATATAGGGGCAGAATGTGGATTAAAAATAGATTGTTGCAAAGCAATAACAAAATAATCGCTTGAACAAAAAAAAAGAGGGCATTTGCCCTCTTTTGATGTTTTGGTGGGTTTAACCCGCAATGATTTTGATAATGGCGTGGCTGACAGCATTCATTAAAATGTAGTCGCCATTCACTTTAATCCATTGCTGGTTTTTGCCTGGTTTAGACAATTTTTTGTATTTGGTGTGGTCTACTTTGTAGCTATGACCACGGTATTCAGAAGGTACTTTTTGTCCAGAACGCCAATCATGTGATGGATTTACGGCTTTTTTCTTGTTCTGGCTTTGGTTTTTTACTGGTGTGTTTTGTTTAGTGTGCTGTTGAGCTTTCGTATTTTGGTTATGCGCAGGTGCATGTTGTTGGCTATTTTGCGGTGCAGCCATTGCTGGAGCAGCAACAAGTGCTGTCGAAATAGATAAAACGATAGCTTTCATTAATGTATTCATAAGTTCACCTGTTTACTGCTGGATGTGATTTGATAAGACTCATCATAATGAGTATTTACAGGGAAACTTTGAACAATGTGTATGTGAAATATTAAAATAATGGATAAACTATGTAAATTATCATTATGTGATAATTGATAACTATTATTGTGATAATTTAAAATGATCAATCTCAGTTAAAATCAAAATAATCTTAACTGAGAGATTGAGATATTGGCGAATTATTTGGCTAATTCAGCATTAATGGCATCGACAATACGTGCATCATCTGCCTTGATGTCAGGTGCAAATCGAGCCACAACTTCACCTTGTTTATTCACGAGGAATTTTTCAAAGTTCCAGAGCACTTCAGGCTTTGGATTTGGTGTTAAACCGTATTCAACTAAATCATCCCACCATGGGCCTTCACCAATGCGTTCAGGAATGGCTTGGGTTAAGGTTTGATAAAGGGGGTGTTTATCCGCGCCTGCAACAGAAATTTTTGCAAAAAGTGGGAAATCGACCTTGTAGTTGATCGAGCAAAATTCTTGAATTTCCGCTTCAGAACCAGGTTCTTGTTCTAAAAAGTTATTGGCAGGAAAACCTAAGACTTCAAAACCTTGTGATTTCTTTTCTGTATAGAGTTTTTCTAGGCCTTCATATTGCGGTGTTAGCCCACATTTAGAGGCCACATTGACCAATAATAAAACCTTGCCTTGGTATTGATTGAGTGTGGTGTCATCACCTTGGATGGTTTTTACCGGGATATCGTAAACTGAAGCTGACATATTCGTTCCTAATTGAAGTTGTGCCTTTCATCCTTGTTTTAAAGGGAAATCTGGTGAACAGCAAGCTTTTATCGATAGGCTTTTCGCATAATTTTTGTAGTAGTTTGCAGAATTCGAGCTGAGGCTTGCTTGAGTGCTTATCGTTTAAGTAGTGGCATGGTGTTGGTTTGGGGTTTTTCCTGTATAGCGTTTAAAAAACTCAATAAAGCTTGAGCTGTGTTGATAGCCCAATTCATAGCTGAGAGCTTTAATAGACTGACCAGCGCGGAGTTGTTGAATGGCATAAATAATTTTTGCACGGTTTCGCCATTCAGAAAGGCTCATTTGCAGTTCGTTCTGACTCAGCCGCAGTAACTGACGCCCACTCAAACCAACATTGGATAAGCATCGTTGTAGGCTCAAGCTAAAATGATCTACATCTGCAAGCTGCGCCAAGATCGGCTTTAACACCGCATCATGGCTTTGCGGTAAATAATGTTGATGTTTGGGTGCAGTTTTTAACTGGTCGAATAAGACCTGTAGTAGGTGTCGATAGGGTGGTGTGGTATGTTGCTCTGTAGGAAAGGCCAAAATTTCTTGCACCAACAAACGAAAGAAAGGCTGGATGCTAAATACTTCCGTCTGCTTGGGGAAATTTATGCAGAGATCAGGTGCCAGTCGGATTGCCACATAATGAATAGGTTGCTCATCAATCGCGACTGAGCAATGTTCTGTATGTGGGGGAATCCACACCCCATAACTGGCAGGTGAGAGATGGTGTTGCCCTTGTATCTCATATTCGAAAATACCATCGAGACAAAAATTAAAATCACCCCAAAGACAACTGTGCGGATAGACCGTATCTAATGTGGTGTAGTGCGCTTCAAAAAGCTCGATTTGTTGTTCAATCGGTGCTGATGTCATATATGCCTAGGTGTCGATGTCTGAACTACAATATAAATGTCTGAAATCATGTATTTCAATTAAAACAGACATCACTCAAAATACCTAGACCAATCTTTGCACGATATATTGAGGAGTCAGACATGTTGCTTCAAGCGCGTTGGGCGAAATTTGCAATTTGTTTGCCTCTGATCGCAGTATTTATATGGTCGTTAAATATTACCGTCACCCGCTATGTAACTGATTATATTTCACCAGTCAGTATCAGTTTTTATCGATGGTTTATTGCATTTTTGATCCTAACCCCCTTTATGCTCAAAACCGTTTGGCAGCAAAGACAGCTTATCGGGCAGCATTGGCAGCAATTGGCTGTGCTGAGTGCTTTTGGCATGGTGTTATATCAAGGCTTGGGCTATACCGCTGCGCATTATACGACGGCGACCAATATGGGTATCATCAATGCCTTTATCCCTGTTTTTACGATTGCGGTTGCATTTTTCATACTGAAAGATGTGCCTAATCGCTATGCCATCTTGGGCTGTGCGATTTCATTTACGGGGCTATTGTTTGTCATTGCGCAAGGAGATTTCAGTCAATTACTGAATATGGGCGGACATTTCGGCGATATCCTCATGATTTTCGCAGTGTTTTTCTATGCCTTTTATGGGGTGTTTTTAAAAAAATGGCAACTGAAACTTCCGCTACTGTTGAGCTTATATGTACAAATTTTCTTTGCCGTTTTATATCACTTGCCATTCGTGTTGTATTTAGGCATTGATGCGATTAATCCTGCGAATGCGCCAAGTGTATTTTATGCGGCAATTTTTCCATCATTGATTGCACCGTTGGTATGGATGTTGGCTGTGCAACATCTCGGGCCGAATCGCACCAGTATTTTTATGAATTTGATGCCGGTATTTACTGCGATCATTGCCTATTTCTGGTTGGCTGAGCAGTGGATGTTTTATCATACCGTGGGCACAGTGATGGCGATTACTGGGGTGATCTTGGCGCAGCGTAAGTAAATCCAGTAAAAAGTTGAAAATTTATGAGAAGTATTGATTAAAAAATAAGCAAACAAACTTATTTTTTTATAGAGTAAATCTTTTGAAAATGAATTTTTGAGTGTAAAACTAAAT
Source organism: Acinetobacter sp. YH12052 (assembly GCF_013419835.1). Taxonomy (NCBI): domain Bacteria; kingdom Pseudomonadati; phylum Pseudomonadota; class Gammaproteobacteria; order Moraxellales; family Moraxellaceae; genus Acinetobacter; species Acinetobacter sp. YH12052. Next base: position 11,147 of record NZ_VOZI01000011.1, on the reverse strand, counting down.
TAAAAAACAAATGCTCGTCTTAAAAATCAATCAAAAATAGATACATATTTTGACTAAGTGGTTATAAAATCACAAATAAAGTGCTTGTCAGTGGTTTTATTTATATAAAAAATCTATTTGTTAAATTTAAAAAAATATTACATAATACTTTTGTCGTAAATGATGAAGTAATTCTTAATTTTAAATAATTACTTGATATTTACCCAGAGATTGTAAGACCCTCTGGATGTGATTTTATACACATCCTTTTTTATGCTCAGCCATCCCTATATGGCTGAGCTTTTTTTTGTCTGTATTTTTCCGAAAGGCAGGTGTAGAGAGGCATCCGAGCTTATGCGCGGATGATTTCACCTGTTTCAGCATCAATGATTTTGCTTGGTTCTTGGCTTAGACCGAGATCACCATTTAAGTAATTGAGTTCATTGGCAAAATACTGATTGGCTTCTTGTAAGGAACGTGCAGGGGTTAATCCTGCAGGATTGGCACTGGTAGACACAATAAAGCCATTAAAAGCTTGGCATAAAGCCACACATAAAGAGTGGGTGGTCACACGGACTGCGACTTTTGGATGATTGCCTTTAATCCATGTTGGAATATGGTCGCCAGCTGGTAATAACCATGTGGTTGCACGTTCATTGGGTTTACGGTTGGTCCACGTCGCAATGACTTGCTGACGCATATCTTCTGTTAAGCCTTGGAGCAGGTGTTCAACTTGAGCGACATTGGCAGCCAATAAAATCACGCCTTTTTCAATGGGACGTTGTTTTAAGCGCAAAATTTCGAGAAAGGCTTGCTCATTGTAGGGATCACAGCCCAATCCCCAAACAGCCTCTGTAGGATATGCGAGAACCTGACCTTTTTTAAGACAGGAAGCTGCTTCTGCAACAGAGGTGGTAATCATTTCTATAGACCTTATCTGATTCGACAAAGGACTATTGTGAACCTAATTTACCCATTCTACAACGTAAGTAGTGTCCGGCTTGTTGTGTGGCATAGCCCATTAACTCTAATTCCATCAGTTGACTGGTCAATGTCGCGGTATCAATTTTGAGTTGAATGGACAATTGATCAAGGCTTTGGCCGACCCAATCGAGTTGCCGATACAGCGCAATTAAATGTTCTGGGATGGGGTCGGGTGGTGGAGTGTCCGGTGTTGCTGTTTCGGGTGTCGCTATTTCGGTGGTTGTTAAGGTTTCGGCAGCTTGTGATTGCCACTGTGTTGCCAATGCTAAGTCTTCAATGACCTGTTGTGGATGATCAATCAAAATTGCACCTTCGCGTATGAGTTGATGGCAACCTTGATGCGACTCACTATAAATATGGCCTGGGATGGCAAAAATAGATTTGCCTTGTTCGGCAGCGCGTTGAGCTGTGATCAGTGAACCACTTTTTAATGCCGCTTCCGCCACGATGACACCAAGGCTGAGCCCACTGACGATACGATTTCGATGTGGAAAATGGTGTTGCAGGGGTGGAGTGTGTGGAAGAAACTCACTGATTACGGTCCCACCATGTTGGATGATCTCTTGTCTTAAACGCTGATGTGCGGTCGGATAAGTTTGATCTAAACCTGTGCCCATCACGGCAATGGTTCTGTGGTGTTGTATGGCAGCGCGATGTGCCGCTTCATCAATTCCTTGTGCTAAACCGCTATTGATGTAGAACCCTTGCTCACTTAGATAATAAGCAAAATCATAAGCAATTTGCCGACCTTGGGGACTAGGTTTGCGGCTACCAACAATCGCAATTTGGGGTTGCATCAAGGCTTGGGCATTACCTTGCCCAAATAGAATGGGCGGCTTGTCGCTATAAGGTAAAAGCTGTTGAGGATAGTTCAGGTCTTCAGGAATCAGTACAAAGTCACTGTATTGTTGAATATCCTTGAGACATTTTTCAAAGCTAAGCTGTCCACTTGGACTATGAAATTCTTCAAAGCGCTGTAAATGATTTTTATGCAGTCCTAATTTTTGCCAAGTGGTGATTTGATCAGGCTTAAGGGCGTGGTGTAGGACAGGATAGTGCTGCTGAATTTTATAGAAACTACGAAGTGAGTGTTGCACCACAAACCACAGGCGAATGTAATCTAAATGCAAGTCAGTTAATGAGTTGAGCATAATGAGACCTTTGAAAATGTCTTCTTTTTATGGTTTAAAATGATCAGTGATATCGTTGTTGGATAATAAAAAATGAGGCTGAAATACAGCCTCATTTTTATGGATTTGGTCTTAGTCATCCATCAGTGGTGGCTGAATCGTTGCACCCACTTTGATTGGTAATTCGCTTTCAAGTACATAAGCATAGCTTAAGTTATCAAATGTTTTGAATACCATGATGTTGCCAATACGTTGTCCTGGAAGTTGAACACTTTCTTTGGTTTTCGGATCAGTCACGATTTCACCTTTTTGGTTCACGCTAAAGACTTGACCAGATTGAACGCCTTGCAAGCTACCACGGTCGATCGTCACCACACTGTGAACCGCTGCAGTACCAATCGAGCCCATGACACGAACAATACTACCGCCAGCAGTGACATTTTCTGCATTGGTTGGATAGAACAGCGTTGGCAGCATTGGGTCATATTCAGGAAGAACACGATCGCCACGACGAACTTCGGCATTATAAGTATCGGTCAGTTCTAAAGTGGTAATGTCATTTTCACCACGAACGGCAACACCTGAAGCGACTTGAGTCAGTTCTAAACCTGCGTTGTATTTTTTGCCGTTTGCATCGGTAAAGATGTACGGTTCGCCTTCACGGTAAACAGCATATCGTTGACCGACTTGCATGCCTTGGCCGCGTGCATAAACTGTTTGGCCTTTGGCAGCTAATACACGTTGATCAGCTGTACCTAAAATGTAAGGTGTGCCTTCCACAGAATCAGCTGCAACAATCATGCTGCGCTCAAGCCATTGCTTAATATATTCCAATGGAATAACCGGAATCGCACTATTTAGGGATTCAACACGAACTTGTGGTTGAAGTTTAGTGCCACCTGTATAGCGACGAATGATACCTTCACAGCCATCACCTTCATCTTTACCGATGATTGGGCGGCCATTGTAGGTACACATTAATAGGCGGTCACCTGGGAAAATCCAATGCGGATTTTTCACGTGTTTATTGCTCGCCCAGATTTCAGGCCAGCGCACAGGATTTTTTAAGAAACGCTTGGAAATATCCCACAACGTATCGCCTTTTTTCACCACATAAACTTGAGGCGCACCTGCCTTCAATGACGGTGGATTGACGTTACGAGCAGGGGCAGCTTCTGCAACACTGACCATTCCCATCCCCACACTTACACAGACTGTAAGTGCCAATAATTGTTTTTTAAACCCCAAGGCACTAAAAGTTGGCATGCCCTTCAAAACCTTTTTCATTATCATAATTCCTAAAATTATGTATGTAACTGCGTTATAATAACGATATTACACACAATTTTTTGATGAAGCATTCCTTCATTTTGTTTTTTGATCAATGGCATAAGTGAGGACGTCGTATGGCCTTATTACCTATTTTAAGTTTCCCCGATCCCCGTCTTCGTACCATTGCAAAACCAGTCGAAGAAGTTACTGATGAAATTCGTCAGTTAGCAGCCGACATGTTTGAAACTATGTATGAAGCACCGGGAATTGGCCTGGCAGCAACACAGGTAGATCACCATATTCAGCTGATAGTCATGGATTTATCTGAAGAAAAAGATCAACCCATGGTGTTTATTAACCCCAAAATTACGCCATTGACGCAAGAGACGCAGCCCTATGAAGAAGGCTGTTTATCAGTGCCTCAAATATACGATAAAGTTGAGCGCCCGTCACGTGTAAAAATTCAGGCAATTAACCTTGAAGGTCAATCATTTGAAGTGGAAGCGGACGGACTTCTCGCAGTTTGTATCCAACATGAAATGGATCACTTAAATGGTAAGTTGTTCGTCGACTATCTATCGCCTTTGAAACGTCAACGTGCACGTGACAAAGTGGAAAAATTGGTTCGCCAACGTCAAAAAGATAAAGTCGCAGTTAAACGTTAATTGATCGCGGTTAAAAAATACCTGAGAGAAGCCCAATTTCGATTGGGCTTTGTTATACTTGGGTCAGACAAATGTTAGGGTTTGCCTGTATTGTTTCGTAGTGGAGTGCTGCTGTCCTTTGCAGCCGTTTTTTTGCAGATTGCTGTTTTTTTACAGCCATTGTTGCCCAAGCAATATCAAGTTGCTCCGGTCTGCGAAACCATTACGCGTGCACTTTTACTTCCCAATGTTCATGCTGAACATACCGCAAATTCACACCATTCATCTTCCGCTCATGTAGAGCAAGTTCAAGTCGATCATACTGCCCATGAACATGATGCCAGTCATCAATGTCAGTATTGTACGGTCTATGGCAATTTGGTTTTGCCCCCTGAACTTGATGTGAAAGAAGTGCTTGATCGAATTCAAGTTCGTTTAATTGCTTTTCAAAAAGCTTTCAAGCATGTCTGGTTTGTTCTTCAACAACTCTTTTTACTTCCGCAAGGTCGAGCCCCGCCACTCGCTGCATAAATCCGACGTTTTTTAAACTTGGGTCTTTGAGGACTCAGGTACGCCTTTATTTATGTATTTTGTGAGATAAACATGGCTCAGCCTAAATTTTTTCTACAGCCTCTTGCGGCTGCAATTTGTATTGCCTGCTATTCAACTACGGTGATGGCTGACGAGATGTCCGTAGAGATGACGGAAACCAATGCCGTACAGACTTTGGCACCGATTGTGGTGACATCACATCAGGGGAATGATGCCAATGGCCTGATTGTTCGTGCCAATCCCAAACAGCCGATTCAACCGATACCTGCCAGTGATGGGGCCGATTATTTAAAAAGTATTGTAGGTTTTAGTGCTATTAAAAATGGGGGGACCAATGCAGATCCAACCTTCCGTGGCATGTTTGGTTCACGCATTAAAATTTTGACCGATGGCACAGAAAATCTAGGGGCGTGTCCGAGTCGTATGGATGCACCAACGTCTTATATTTCCCCTGAAAGTTATGACCGAATTTCAGTGATTAAAGGACCTCAAACGGTTCAATATGCCAATACAGGTTCTGCTGCAACAGTCTTGTTTGAACGCAAACCTGAACAGTTCGATGCTGATAAAAACTACCGTGGTCAAGCCAGTGTGATGATCGGTTCTTATGGTCGTTTAGATCACAATGTCGAAGCGGCAGTCGGTGATGAGAAAAAATATGTCCGTTTGAATGCCAGTCGTTCTGTTGCGGATAGCTACCAAGACGGAGATGGTAATACTGTGCCGTCAGACTGGGAGCGGTGGAATACAGATTTGGCTCTTGGTTGGACGCCAAACGAAGATACATGGGTAGAACTTACTGGAGGTAAAGCCGATGGTGAGGCTGTATACGCAGGCCGTTCAATGGATGGTTCGCAATTTGCCCGTGAAAGCTTAGGCCTTCGTGTCGAGAAAAAAAATGTCACAGAGGTGATTAAAAAAATCGAAGCACAGGTCAACTATAGTTTTAATGATCATGTCATGGATAACTTCAGCTTACGTGAGTTTCAACCAAGTGGCATGATGAATATGCCAATGGCATCGAATGTTGCTCGCAGAACATTAAATGCACGTATGGCTGTGACACATGAATGGGATAAGATTGACTTTGTCACAGGCATTGACACACAGAACAATGAACATAGCATTCGCAAAGGGATGCGCAATAGCTATAAAGACAAAGCACGTGAACCCGATATGAAGTTTCAGTCATATGGTGGTTTTGGAGAAGTCAGTTATCAATTGAGTGACAACAATAAGTTGGTTTCGGGACTTCGTCTCGATCAAGTACAAGTGAAAGATGAGCGCGCCGCTTCGAAAGCGAGTGGCTATAACACGGAGCTGAATGAAACATTACCAAGTGCTTTTATTCGTTTTGAAAATAAGCACCCTGAACATGACAATGGTAAAACCTATATCGGTCTAGGCTATGTAGAGCGCATGCCAGATTATTGGGAATTATTTAGTCCTAAACATGGCAATGCAGGCACAACAAACACCTTTAATGGCGTTGAGCCTGAAAAAACCTTGCAGTTAGATGTGGGCTATCAACATGAACATGGCGCATTCAGTTCATGGGCGTCTGCCTATGCGGGGCTGATTCAGGACTTTATTTTGATGAGTTATCACAATCATCCAAATACAGGTGAGCATGATCATGGTTCAACCTTTAGCGCGGGTGCGAAAAATGTCGATGCTACCATTGCGGGAGCTGAAGCAGGGATTGGCTATCAATTTAGCGATCATATTCAAGCCGATGTCAGCGCAATGTATGCGTGGGGTAAAAACACCACAGATGGCAAGCCATTACCACAAATCTCACCGTTAGAAGCACGTATCAACTTACGTTATATCCAAGATAATTATACTTTGGGAGCATTCTGGCGTGTGGTTGATGGGCAAAATCGTATCAGTGCGCACCAAGGCAATATCGTGGGTTATGACCTGAAAGAAAGTGCAGGATTTGGCACACTGTCTTTAAATGGTACTTATCATATTGATGAGGGTGTAGATGTATCTGTGGGTGTGGATAATCTCTTGAATAAAACTTATACCGAACATCTAAATAAACTGGGTGATGCAGGGACAGGTTTAGCGACTGATCAACAGTTTAATAATATCGGTCGCAATTATTGGGCACGTATTTCGATGAAATTCTAAGTCCTGACATTTGTCATCTAAAAAGCAGAGCGATCGCTCTGCTTTTTTTATTGGTGCATACTGGCCAGTTGTTTGGCCTTACTTTGATACAGTGCTAAACCGAGTTTTTGAATCGCACGGCCTTTTTGCTGTAATTTTTGATTTAAACTTGGGACATGCTTAGCGCCTGAATACAGGACAAGATTTCTAGCCAATAAATAATAGGCAAACCATGCGGCGGACTGTGGTTTGAGCCCTAATTTATGCATGCGTTTTTTGCCAATAAAAAATTGTGTCAGCTCCAGATGTTGTCGATAAGCCAGTTTTTGCTGAAGTGCTCGGAGGTATTTGTACTGTCGTTCAAAAGGTTCTTTAGAGAGACTGGCGCCGAGAGCCATACTGCTTGCATCAGATTGAGGATGTACAAATTGCATCCAATACAACAGTTTCCAACCATCAGATTCTTTTTCAATTAACCATTTGTCATCAATACCCATCAACCAACCCACATAACGCCAAAAGTGCAAAAAGCTTTCAGTCTCTTGTTTTGATGGAAAAATCCCTAAAGCGCGAATGCCCAAAAGTACCACACTGCTAAAGGCAAGATTGGTCATCGCCAAGTCAAATTGATTCATCGGCACCCCCCTCGTTGCAAAATCCCAGTCTTTACCTTTTTGGAGTTGATGCCGTACCACAGCATGAATAAAACGCACATAAATCGTCGATGTAAATCCCGCATACAAACGTTCGAGTCCGCGTTCTTCAGTGATATCTACCCACCATTTTGTGGTTTCAGCCAGACGTGTACCTGCTTGTTTATTTAAAGCACCGGTCAGCATGAGCGGCTGATTGAAACCGGGGAAGAGATAACCCACCATGAGTGAAAGATCTCGCAATATAAAGCCATTGTTAATCCCTAGGCGATGGGTGAATTCAAGGGCTTGCTGTATTTTTTCTGGCTCTAACCAAGGCGGTGTTTGTTCAACATGCTTAAAAAAATGCTCGAGCTCAGGAATAGGAAAGGGGAGCTGCTCGACACCTTTAAATAAGGCGATTTCAAAATATTCACGATGCTGTTTAGGGTTCTGCATCATCCACGTGAGCACTTTTTCCATCTGTGGATCACCACATTGCAAGGCTTTATTGAGGGCAAGATATTGAGCGTAATTTGGCTGTGCAGCCTGACCCGTCAAATGAGACAACAGAAAACTCAGTAGATTAGATTGCTGCGTGGCCTGAAATGAAGCCAGTCGGGTATTGAAGTGAGTGGTCATGTTTTGATCTTCAATGTTATTGTTGCATACCACACTAATATGAATATTTATTCGCATTCAATTCGCATAACACTATCGCATTGGAGAGCAATAGAATGAGAAAAAGACCACAACAACAACGCGCGAAAATGATCGTGGAAAGCATTTTGCAAGCAGCGCAGTTGTGTATTGCAGAACAAGGTTTACTGGAGCTGACGACGCCCAAAATTGCGGAAAAATCTGGTGTGAGCGTTGGATCGATTTATCAATATTTTGAAAATAAAGAACAAATCGTAGAAGAGTTACTGCTCAGAAAATCAGAACAATTGGGGTTAGCACTAAAAAATATAGTCGTGGAGCAAGAGCAGCACAGTATTTATGAGGTGATCCCACTTTGTATTCAGTTTGGCTTTGATATGTTGAAAGCTGATCGTGGCTTCTTCATTGAGATCTTAAAACATTGGCATCAATACAGTCATTCAGATGCCTCTCAGGTTTTGGAAAAGCATTTTTTTGAAGTTGGGATGTATTTATTTAATCGTTATTATTCACATTGGAACTTTGAAACGCTGAAACATCGCTCTTTTGTGATTATTAACAGTACTTTATTTACCATGATGCGCTATGTGAGCAATAATAGTTTTTTAATTACAGAACAGCAGCTTAAAGTGGAATTGCCGAAGATGATTTTGGCGTATTTAGATAGTGAATAACACTGAAAAAATTAAAGTTGTCGATTAAAGAATCTATTTAATTCAGATCTAAGATATGTGAAGATAGATTAATAATAAATCAATAACTTAATATAATAAATCAGGAACATCATGATGGTTTCTTTGAGCTTGCAGCAATTGTCCAAATCTTTTGCGGGAAAATGTATATTTTCAAATCTAAATTTAGAGTTAAACGAATTCGGAATTGTCGCTGTTGTCGCTGAGAATGGAGTAGGGAAGTCCACCTTACTTGCGATGATTGCTGGGATGCTGGATTTCGATGCAGGCAATATTTTGATTAATGATCAGCCATATGCCCCTCATAACAATGAATACAAGAAACTTGTGGCCTATGTGCCAGATAAAAGCCCTATTTATGATTTTTTACAAGGGCAGGAGTTTCTGAATTTAATGTGTGATATTCGAGGGATAGCGCATGAGCAGTATCAAATATTCATTGAAAAATTTAAATTAGAACACTATTTAGCCACGCCATTTGCTGACATGTCTTTTGGCACAACCAAAAAGTTTTTATTGGTTGCAGCCTTAATGACTTCGGCACCATTACTGATTTTAGATGAACCGAGCAATGGCTTAGATCAAAACGCCTTGGCTGAATTAACAAGCATACTTTTACAGCAGAGCCAATCAAAATTGATTCTATTGTCTTGCCATGATCCTGTATTTAGAGACAGTCTTGCAGCAAAAATCATCGAGCTAGATAGGTTAAAGTCCAATGAGCAGGCGGCATGAATATACAAAGACATGTTGGGCAGCGAACAATCATAAAAACGCTTTTGAAATATCGATGGATATTTTATGTCAAGACCACAGCAGACGCAGTTGCACGGCAAAAGCATTTACTTATTTTAGTCACATTAATTCTCGGGCCAATGCTATTCGGACTGCTCTTATCTTTAGTGCAACCCATTATTGATTTGGTTTATTGCAAATCGTTAATCACGAATCTGTTTCTTTGGACAGGCTTTCTTGCCTTAAATGTATTTTGGTGTGCGATACAGCGTAAAGCTTTGAGCGGTGGAGAAGGGTATCGCTATCTAGCGCTATTGCCAATCACGCTCAAAAGTCGCTTTGCAGTGGAAATCAAATTTTTAGGCAGTTTAAGCTTTTTGATGTTATTGCCATTTGTTTTGGCGCTTTTATATGTTTGGGTTGAGTATGAGCTTTTGGCTTCCATTGGTATTAGTGTATTGATGCTTCTTTGGATCTTTAATTTATTAATCATACAAATGCTGCTTTTACAACAGAATCAATATTGGGTTTTAGTCTGCCTTTTGACATATTTGCCCATTTTGAGCCTAGCGATATTGGAAGCTCAACTCGTTGCGGTGTTGTTATCTACTTTCATCTGTATAGCGGCAATAAAATTCTGGCTGCTCGGTAGGAAATCCAAACCAATAAAGCTGCAAGTACCTAGCGTATTTGTGATACAGAAATATAGCCCACTTTGGCTCAACCAAAATAAACTCATTATTCGTCAGGCATTTCATAAAAGATTTCTAACCCACCGTATTGTCAGTATCGGTATTTCGGTTACTGCGGTCGTGATTTTGTATTGGTTCGCCACACAGGTGGATACTTGGAACATCATGAGCCTTGATTTCACTGCTTCACAATTATTCCAATTAATGTGTGCCGTCTATATTGCACTGAGTTTATTCAATCTAGGCGTAATAAAAATGGACTTAAAATCAAATTTTGAATCTGCAGAACAATTCTGGATCATTCAAGGGTTCACACGATGGCAGCTCAGAAAATACGAATACTGTTTTTTATTGATAATTGGCTTAATGATGAGTGTGCCAGTTTTGCTGTGGCTACTGCTGAAAGGTGGATTGGTTGATGTGCTATTGATGGTTACATTATTTGGTATCGCCATTCCATTTATTCAATGGCTGTATAGAAAACCTGAAGAAGTGCACGGTGTTATGCCAGTTTTAATGTTTATCTTATGGGTGCCTTTGGCGTATTGCATGCTTTCTGTACGCTAAAAACACTTTTTAAGTAAAAAACACTGATTTAGTAGAATAAATAAACAAACGTAATGAAAAACTAAAAATAAATGGAAAAGGGTGTTGCAACGGATGTGAAATGCTGTAGAATGCACATCCATCGGCGGTGATGAAGATTAAAACTTCTGATAAAACAATGACTTGGTTGAATTGATTAAGTTTGGTTTTATTTGATAAGTTTAAAAATAATTTGAATTACTGGTTGACTCTTTAGAGATAAAGAGTAATATAGCCGACCTAGCTTGCTGGTGACGAACCAACAAGAAGATCATTAAGAGATTATGAAGAACAACTTGTGTGGATTTTTACTAGTTGATTGATCGAAATTATTTTCATTGATTAATGGTAGAAATTACTCGAAGTTTATTTGAGCAAATTTTTGTCAGTAATTGATGAGCCAAGATTGGTACACTATATGTACTATTGATTTTAAACTGAAGAGTTTGATCATGGCTCAGATTGAACGCTG
>NZ_VOZI01000010.1:0-139631 GCF_013419835.1 Acinetobacter sp. YH12052 | reverse complement strand
TTAAAGAAGGCGTTGAAATGGTTATGCCTGGTGACAACGTAGAAATGTCAGTAGAATTAATCCACCCAATCGCAATGGACGCTGGCTTACGCTTTGCGATCCGTGAAGGTGGCCGTACAGTTGGTGCTGGTGTAGTTTCTAAAGTAACTGCATAATCACTAAATGTGTGTAAAAAAGCGCCTCTTTGAGGCGCTTTTTTTTATGTTTATTCAATGTGATAGGGAAATTGTCTGACAATATTTTTTAAAGCTGTCCTTTAGTGATAATTCACTGTCCTTAACTGAAATAATTACGCGTCAATAAAACCGTAATATGAACTCAAGAAAACCAATAAAAGTTTGAGTATTTCATAACTCAAAAAGGAGTTAGGCATGAACGCTAAAGTAAAGATTACTAATCGAGCAGGTGCAAGTTTCCCTGTACGCCGCATGAATTTTGATTTTGATGCGGTACCAGAGTACTGGATGAACGGCTCAGCTGGTTTGACACATTTTATGACCGCATTATCTGCTTTATTTCCCGCGGGTGAAATGTTCTTTATTGATAGTGTGCGTGCAGTACGTAAACATCCCGCGATCGCAAATAATGAAGCCCTACAAAAAGAAATTAGTGCTTTCATTGGTCAGGAAGCCATGCATACGCAAGAGCATGAAGGTTTCAATGCCTCTGCACAAAAATACGGTCATGATGTCGAAACGCTTGATAAGGCAACGGGTCGAGTTATCCAAGGTGTGCGAAAAGTTTTTGCACGTATTGGTAAACCTGTTGGTATCACTCAAGAAATGGTAGATCTTACCGCAACTACGGCACTTGAGCATTTCACTGCAACCATCGCTTCACAGTTATTGGTTAACCCACATATTCAAGCTTTAATGACAGATGAAACCATGAAAAATATGTGGTTGTGGCATGCGATTGAAGAAAATGAACATAAAGCCGTGGCTTATGATGTTTTTGAAGGTGTCTTTGGTCAGGGAATTAAGGCCTACGCACTCCGAACAGGCTCATTGATTGGCGCAATGGTGACTTTATTCTTCGTACAAAGCTACTTTGTTGCTCGTTTATTAAAAGAAGATAACAAGCTTAATTTTGAAGCATTAAAAGATATTTATACCTATGGTTATAGCCCTTCAAAAGGCATCATCACTGGTATGGGTAAAGAAATGCTGATGTATTTTAAACCAGGTTTTCACCCGAATGATTTAGATACTTCAGGTTTGTTAAAAACGTGGAAAGCATATTTGGGTCTCTAATCACAGCGCTGTGGTGACTTTTTGAGAAGGGCGATGTAAATCGCTCTTTTTTTTATTCAACTTTAGAGGCAAACTTTTTATAATGCGCATACCCTAGCTATAGAAAGATAAACGAAGATGATTCGTTTGATGCAAGACGCTGATGTACAGCAGGTTTACGATATCGAGCGCCGCGTACAAAGCCATCCTTGGACCATAAAACAATTTCAAGAATCGATTGCTGCCTATCAAAGTACAGTGATTGAGCGACAAGGAAAAGTTGTAGGTTTTTGCATTTTACAACCCGTTTTGGATGAAGCAAATTTATTGCTAATGGCGATCGATCCGGGCCAGCAAGGCAAAGGCTTAGGTTTTCAATTGCTCGATGAATCTATTGCTTTACTCAAAAATAACCCCATTCAAATCTTCTTAGAAGTACGAGAAGGTAATCAACCTGCGATCCGTTTATATGAAAAAGCGGATTTTCATCAAATCGATTTGCGAAAGAATTATTATCCAAATGCCGATGGAACACGAGAACATGCCATTATTATGGTGAAGGCTTGTAGTGATGATTTTGCAGCTTTATTTAAATAAAAGTGGTGAAGCGTAGTCAGATTTAAAGAAAGCATTCGTGAATAAACGGATGCTTTTTTATTGAATATCTTTTGTTGATCCCTTTTATTTAATAATAGGATTATTCCAGCCGGAAGGCAGGGTGGTCATCAGGGAATCCCCCAGTTGGCTGATTTCTTCTTGGGTCAGTGGTCGGTTGAGTCGACGCCATTGTCCATCAAGCAGAAGTTCCAGTGGAATGTACTGAGATTTATAATTCATTTTTTGCGAATCGGGCACCCAATAGCCCAAGTAGACATATTGCAGTCCAAGCTTTTGTGCATGCTCGATTTGTTTCAGAATGGCAAAAGTACCTAATGAGCGACGGCTTTCATCAGGATCAAAAAAGGTATATACCGCTGAAATACCATCATCGAGTGGATCACAGGTAGATACACTGATCAGTTGCTCATCCAACCACAGCTCTAAAAAGAAACTGTCAGTGCAGCTATTGATTAAAAATTTTTCAAATTGATCTTGGCTGGGTGGGTACATATCACCATCAGCATGCCGTTCATTGATATAGCGTTCGTACAGGGCATAATGCTTTGCATCGGCATCTTGAGGGCGGCTAATTTTCACCGTTAAATCTTGATTCCGTTTCCACGCTTTTTTTTGCATGCTGTTCATTTGAAATTCATGAACAGGCACACGTGAGGACAGACATTGGCGACAAAGATGACATTCAGGGCGATAGACAAAATCACCACTACGACGAAAACCCATGCGGGAAAGTTCGGATAACGTGACCACATCAATACGATGGACAGGATCAAGAAAGACCATCCGAGCAGATTTATTTTCTAAGTAGCTACAATCATGCGGAGGCGTGATGTAGTACTGTAATTCGTTCAACAGGGACTTCGGTTGATAGGAATTCATCGTAATATCCCTCTTTTATTGTCATGCGCTGAGACTTGCCCATTGCGCTATTGTTTTACTTGAAAATACACTGTCCTGATACTTTTTCCAATCGATAGAGGGTTGTTTAACAACATCTTGTAACGAATTAAGGTATTGTTGGCGAGAAAGTGTACTTGCACCTAAGCTTAAGAGGTGATCGTTGACCAATTGGCAATCAATCCATGGCAACTGATTCTCTTGCCCGATGAGCATTAAGGTGTAAAAAGCCATTTTAGAGACATCTGTTCGTGTACTAAACATAGACTCGCCAAAGCAGCCATGACCAATATTGACACCATAGAGGCCACCGACAACGATCTCGTTTTCCCAAACTTCAATGCTATAAGCATAGCCTGCGTCAAACAGCGCAGAATATCCCTGAATAATATCTTCTGAAATCCATGTTTCATTGGCATAACTACGCGGCAAAGAACATGAGCGAATTACAGTTTCAAACGCATGATTAATGGTGATCTTATAGTCCATTTTTTTCATGCTGCGTAATAAGGATTTGCTCGGATGATAGTCCTTCGGTCGAATAATGCAGCGGGGTTCAGGACACCACCAACAAATCGGATCACCTTCACTGAACCACGGGAAAAGACCGTGACTATAGGCTTCAAACAGTGTGGAAGGGGAGAGGTCAGCACCGATGCAAATTAAGCCTTCACCTTCGGGATCGCATTCAACAGGTTCGGGGAAAGTAAATTCAGAAGGAGGGAGTATCGGCATGCCAAGCTTCTTATTGAGGTATACGGATTTTTATCATACATAAAAAAGCCGATCATCAGGTCGGCTAATTTTTAAAACTGTTTAGCTAAGCAAATGACTTAAGCAAAAGATTATTCACCGAGTGCATCAAGGTATTTTTCAGCATCGAGTGCAGCCATACAGCCTGAACCTGCAGAAGTAATGGCTTGACGGTAAATGCTGTCGGCAATATCACCCGCAGCAAATACACCCGGAATAGACGTTTGTGTTGCATTACCCGCAGTTCCGCTTTGAACTTGGATGTAGCCATCACGTAGGTTCAATTGACCATCAAAAATACCGCTGTTTGGTTTGTGACCAATCGCCACAAACATTCCAGTGACATCAACATTTTGAGTTGAATCATCTAGCGTAGATTTAATACGTACAGAAGTCACACCGGTGTTATCGCCAATGACTTCATCCACTTGGTGATTCCAAATAATACTGATTTTACCTTCTTTTTCTTTTGCAAAAAGATGATCTTGCAGAATTTTCTCTGAACGTAAAGTGTCACGACGGTGTACAAGAGTGACATGAGAAGCAATGTTTGAAAGATACAGCGCTTCTTCCACAGCAGTATTACCGCCGCCGACAACCATAACTTTTTGGTTTTTGTAGAAGAACCCGTCACATGTTGCACATGCACTCACGCCTTGACCCATGAAAGCAGCTTCTGATTCAAGACCTAAATATTGTGCAGTTGCACCTGTACAAATAATCAATGCATCACAAGTAAACTCTTCCATATCGCCTTTAAGCACGAACGGACGAACATTGAGATCTACTTCGTTGATATGGTCATACACAATTTCTGTGCCAAAACGTTCAGCATGCGCTTGCATTTGTTCCATTAGGGCAGGGCCTGTTAAACCTTCTGCACCACCTGGCCAGTTGTCTACTTCTGTCGTTGTAGTCAATTGACCGCCTAATTGAATACCTGCGATGAGTGTCGGTTTCAGGTTTGCACGGGCAGCGTATACCGCAGCGCTATAACCTGCAGGACCAGAACCTAAAATAATTAGACGTGAGTGACGAGCGCTCATCCGTAGAATCCTTTTTTTATATGATAATTTGTGGAATTATACGTCAAAGTTTGAAACGATTGTGTGAGATTAAAGTCGATATTATTGATCATCGAAATCGTTTTGAGCTATATAGAATAAAGTTAACAACTATACTTAAATTATCTTGCATCTTTTTTATTGAACAGGTGCATAATAACAGGTTTAGATTCAGCCCATTTTTGTTGTGGGTAATGACAAAAACATTCATGAAGAATTGGTTACAGGAACGTATATGACAGCGGTGTCGGGTGCATATGCACAGCGCTTAATAATGACATTATTCCTTGTTTCATTTGGGATATATCTGTTCCTTGCAACAGTCACATATACGCCATTTGATCCGGGATGGATGCATTTATCCAGTGATACTCAGCAAGTTTCAAATGCCAGCGGCGTCGCAGGTGCATGGATAGCTGACTTACTCTATGGATTTTTAGGTTGGGCAAGTCTGCTGATACCTGTCTATTTATTTCTCGAAGCAATTCAAGTGTGGTGGCCACGTAGTTTTCTAAACCGTCCATTTCGCTATGCCGCTCAGTTCTTTATTTTACTGGCAACTTCAAGTTTACTTTTCCTGTTTTGGAATGTCCCTGAAGATACTTTAGAAAATGCATCGGGCGGGATCATTGGCTATGAACTGGGTCAAAGTCTTGAACAAATATTAACGGTCTATGGTGCAGCAATATTTCTTATTGCATTTTGGATCATGTTGTTCACTTTGGCCTTTGGCATTAAGTGGAATAAGACATGGGCAACCATGAAATCCACACCAGCTTATCTGCAAGATTTGTTCTATCGTAATGTCCCTGAAGGCGATACCGCTTTTGACCGTACAGTGCCAACGACTAAAAAAGAGAGTGCTGCTGCGCATGCATCAAAAGTGGTTGCACCAGTAACACCAGCCGATGAACATCATGCGGTCGATGTCGATCCTGTGGTACGTGATCGCGTCGCTGAACGTTTATTTGATGATATTGCCGATAAAGAATGGGCAGACAAAGAATGGAACGCACAACATTCATCTGCAGTCGACTTGGCAGAGACTGCTACACCATCTGATGAAGATTTTGAACATACCTTGGCGAAAGTGCATCAGCTTGAACAAGATCAACAACGTGTTGTTGCAACAGGTGAAGTTTGGCGCGCATTACATTCCAATGATGACCAACGCCACAAACAAGATATTGATGCTTTACTGAAAGCTGCAGAAGAAGAGCAGCCTGCCAATCAAACTGAATATTTCAACAAAACAGCAGATGTGCATTCGACTTCTCCGACAGAAGCGGTGACAGCGGCTAAAAAATCAGTAGATTGGGATGATGATGAGATCTTTGATGAGCTGTTAGCGGCTGTCCCGAATAGTAAAACAGCGACGGATGTACATAGCCCATTTAATACAGCGCAAAGTGAAAGTCCTGCAACGCATTCAAATGACTTTGCTACAGGTGCTGCTGCCACACTTGCAGGTTTAGGTGTAGCTGCTGCACAGATTACACCGCTGACCACACAAAAAAATATCAGTGCTGAAACTGAATTTAATGATCTCGATGATTTGCTGGTTGAAGAAGCAGAGCGAGCGATAGAACAGTCACAGCCAGTTCGTACAACCAGTAGTTATGCGCAATCTACGCCTTTGGTTCGTGCTGAAATTAATACGCAGCCGCAGACTTTTGTATCTGATGATGAAAAAGCCTTAATCAGCTCGAATAAAGATGCTTTCCGTGAAGTGTGGCAAGAAACGGCGGGCAAACCTGAAGACATCGATTTAGATCTCGAAGATGATTTTGACTTTGATGCGCCTTTAACTGATGCTTCTGGTCGTCCAATGTCACGTGCGATGCAAGTGGCACAAAAACGCTTGGATTTACCGACTTTGCCGGGCTTGGAAATCTTAGATCCGGTTGACCCAAATAAGAAAGTCAATTTCACTGCAGAGCAATTGTCTCGCCTGTCTGAACTTTTAGAAATTAAACTACAAGAGTTTAATGTCAAAGCCAAAGTTGTAGAGGCACAGCCGGGACCTGTCGTGACACGTTTTGAACTTGATTTGGCACCTGGTGTGAAAGCGTCGAAAGTGACCAATATTTCACGTGACTTGGCACGTTCGATGTCTATGGCCTCTGTACGTGTGGTGGAAGTCATTCCGGGTAAACCGTATATCGGGATTGAAGTTCCGAATAGTTCACGTGAAATGGTTCGTCTTATTGAACTGTTAGAAACGCCGGCATACCGTGATCCAAATGCCTTACTTAGTATGGCGATGGGTAAAGATATTTCGGGTAATCCTGTCTTGGCCGATTTGGCGAAAGCGCCGCATATGTTGGTGGCAGGTACTACAGGTTCTGGTAAGTCAGTCGCAGTCAATGCCATGTTGCTATCGATGTTGTTGAAATACACACCTGAGCAACTGCGTCTCATCATGATTGACCCGAAACAGTTGGAACTTGCCAACTATAACGATATTCCACATTTATTAACGCCTGTTGTAACCGACATGAAAGATGCGGTGAGTGCATTGAACTGGTGTGTGAATGAAATGGAGCGTCGTTATAAGCTGATGTCCTTGATGAAAGTGCGTAAGCTGACTGACTTTAACCGCAAAATTGAAGAAGCAATGGCCAATGGTGAAGATCTGATTGATCCAACTTGGAAGCCAGATGACTCTGCAACCCAAAGTCGTGCGCCACGTTTACAGCCAATGCCGTTGATCGTAATTGTTGCCGACGAATTTGCTGACATGATCATGCAAGTGGGTAAAAAAGCCGAAGAAATGATTACCCGTCTTGCACAAAAATCACGTGCAGCAGGGATTCATTTGCTGTTGGCGACACAGCGTCCAACCGTAGATGTGGTGACAGGTTTGATCAAAGCCAATATTCCAACCCGTGCTGCGTTACGTGTCAACAGTAAACTGGATTCACGTACTATCTTAGATGCTGGTGGTGCGGAAGACTTACTGGGTCATGGTGATATGTTGTTCCTCGGACCGGGTAAAATTGAACCTGAACGAGTACATGGCGCGTTTATTTCAGACGATGAAGTGAACCGTATTTGTGATGCATGGCGAGAGCGCGGTGAACCGAATTATGTCGATGAGATCCTCACGCCTTATGATGAAGAGCCGACATCTCGCGGTTTTGAAGATGGTGATGGTGGATCAGACCGTGATGCGCTGTATGATCAATGTGTTAGTTTCGTTTTGGAAACACGTAAAGCATCGACTTCATCTTTACAGCGTAAATTCAGTCTCGGCTATAACCGTGCTGCACGGATTATTGATCAGATGGAAGAAAATGGCATCGTCAGTGGGATGGGGCCAAATGGTAAACGAGATATTTTGGTCTAAGTCCTAAAACAAAAAACCTGCTTCGGCAGGTTTTTTTATTTTTAGATTGTGAACTTTTCTTGGTAGAACATGGACTGGGCCAGTTCGATAAAAGCTTTGCAGGCCGGGCTCATGAGTTTTTGATTTTTTACGGCGAGTCCAATCTGCCGTTGGGTATTTGGAAAGAGTGGACGTTTAACCACATGTGGATGTAGCGCCAACAGCTCAGCAGGCATCGCCATATCCGCAACGATAGCAATCCCTTCCTGTAAATTCACCATGTTTAAAATGGTTAGCAGTTGCGACATTTGATAGGTGATTTTAGGTTGTATTTGGTGTTGTTTAAGCAGTTTTTCGACATGGGACTGGCTGCCTGCACGGGTCATAATAAAGGGGTAGTTTTGTAGGTCTTGGATATTTAAATGACTGTGTTTGGAAACTGAATAACTATCTGGAATCAAGGCAATGAAAATATCTTGGATTAAGGGGAAGGTGAACAGTTGCGGCTTAGGGAGTACGGCAAAACCCACATCAATTTGACGTTCAGAAATCCAACGAGACACTTCTGCATCGGTGCCTTCCTCGACATAGATCTCAATATGCGGATAACGTTCTCGATACGCCTTTAATAGCTCTGGAAGCAGATGAATCGAACTAGAAGAACCAAAAGAACCAATTCTCAGTGTTCCTTGTTGAATACCATGTGCGGCATGCACTTCTTGTTGCATGATTTGTGCGGTATTGATGACTTCTTTGGCATGCAGCAATAACTGCTGACCAATGTGGGTCAGGCTTATTTCGCCTTGCTCACGGCTAAATAAGCTGACATTCCAATGTTGCTCTAAACACTTTAATGCATGAGAGACAGCCGACTGAGTAATTCCCAGTTGCCGAGCAGCGAGAGTAAAGCTTTGTTGTTCTGCGACTTTAATAAAAATTTCAAGCTGAGAAAATGTCATTGCCATGAGTAATTGCTCATTTTGTTATGAGTCTAGATGAGGATTATATTGTGCTACATAAATGGTTAAAGATGAAATAGCTTGTTTATTTCAAGGCGTACAGCATGAATATCGTCGTCGCATTGTTTCCCCTCGTTGCATTAATCGCAATGGGCTATATGCTTAAATACACACAGTTTGTTCAGGATGAATTTTGGGCAAATTCAGAAAAACTCAATTACTACGTTTTATTTCCTGTGCTGCTATTTTTGAATGTATCAGCCGTGCAATTGGATATGAACACTGTTTCACGAATGTTGACAGTACTGGTTGCGGGCACCTGTTTGATCAGCATCGTGTTGTGGGGGATCAAGCAGTTTATGCATATCCCCGTGCAGCGTTTTGGCGTGTATATCCAAAGTCATATCCGTTTTAATACCTATATTGGTTTATCCCTAATGGGCGCTTTATTTGGCTCTACAGGCATGCAGATGTTTGCCATGTTAATTGCCGTTGCTGTGCCCTTAGTCAATATTATTTCAGTCTTGGCTTTTTCAAATTTAAGTGTGAAGCAATTGGGGCAGACCTGTCAGTCCATCGCAAAAAATCCCTTAATTTTAGGCTGTGTGGCAGGGGTATTGTTTAATTTATCAGGCTTGAGTCTGTTTAAAGGCTTACCTGAGTTATTAAAAATATTGGCAGCCATGAGTTTACCGCTCGGACTACTTT
The DNA here is from genome assembly GCF_013419835.1 of Acinetobacter sp. YH12052. Lineage (NCBI taxonomy): Bacteria > Pseudomonadati > Pseudomonadota > Gammaproteobacteria > Moraxellales > Moraxellaceae > Acinetobacter > Acinetobacter sp. YH12052. The sequence goes on along the minus strand of NZ_VOZI01000010.1, from coordinate 130,072 downwards.
CTGTTGGGGCAGCATTACAGTTTCAGCAAATGCGCGCCGATCTACGTCGTTTAAGTTTAAATACGATAGGGCGTCTCATGTTAATGCCATGTATTGCTTATCTATTGAGTACTTGGATGGGTTTGACTGATTTTGAGCGGATGATTTTAGTGGTCTTTTTTGCTTTGCCGACGGCATCATCGTCTTATATTTTGACACGCTATTATCAAGGTGATTCACAACTGATGGCGGCCATTATTTGTGTACAAACCATTGGTTTTGGCTTGATGTTTCCATTGCTTATGTTGACCGTGCATTGATTATGATGATATTCAATAACGCCGGTATTAAATAAGATAAAAAAGCCCGCATCATGCGGGCTTTTTTTTGGTACTCGAAATTAAGCAAATTTTGCCAATACTTCGAGGAAACCTGCGCTTTGACGTGGATATTGAGCAATCACGTCATGAATACGCTGACCTTCAGGATTAGTTGCGTTCACATCACGACCATCGGCAACGAATTGAGTCAAAAGACGCTCATAGTCATTTGGACGCATATGTTTGAAAGCATGGTAAAGCACGTGAAAGTCGCCATTCACTCCTTCAGGAGGAAGCTGAGTAAGGTAGGCAAATACACGCTCATCTGACCATTCTTCGTTGAACGTTGCTGGCTGAGATAATGCCATCGCAATCTCCTTGCTGGTTTAAAAATACAAAAAGGCAAAAATGAGTACGCAAGTAAAATGGTTTTATTCGCCATCTCTAAGTTAAGCGACTCATTTTATGGTTGGATCAAAAGTTATTTTTTTTATCCCGTTTACTCGAAGCAAAGCTTTTGATCTAACAAAGGAATAAAACTAATCCAGCCCACTCGAAGCAAAGCTTCTCATCTTGCGGCTGGGTAAAGCAGCGCTTTACTGATCCAGCCTCACATTTTGCCTTGATTCAATTTACTTGGCTAATCAGAATTCAGATTAACGTTCTTCAGGCAAATTGATATTCATTTCAAGCATTTCAATATTCGCTTCAGAACGAACAGACATTTGAATGTGTTGCTCATCTACACCACGAACATAGCGGTTTACCACTTGCATGATTTCTTTTTTCATCATGTCAATCTTGTCTTGGCTAAGGCGTTTACCTAAACCATTCTCAGATGCCACGATGACTTTTAAACGGTCTTTTGCCGTTTGTGCGCTTGACGGTTTCTCGTCGCTGCTAAAAAGTTTGCTCCAGAATCCTGCCATGATTACGCTCCAAATAGACGTGCTAACCAACCCTTAGGTTTTACCGTAATGTGACGGTAAGGGCGCTCTTCACCAAGGAAACGTGCAACAAGGTCATCATACGCTTGGCCAGCCGCTTCTTCTGTAAACAAAATCACTGGTTTACCTTCGTTTGATGCTTGTAGAACGCTTTTACATTCAGGAATAACACCTAAAGTCGGTACGCGTAAAATATCTTTTGAAATGTCATCAATCGTCAACATCTCTTGTTTATCCGCACGTTCTGGATTGAAACGTGTAATACAGAGATGCTTACGGATACGACCTTCGTTTTGTTCTACTTTTTTGGTTTTGCTGTCGAGCATACCAATAATACGGTCAGAGTCACGTACCGAAGAAATTTCTGGGTTCGTCACAATGATCGCTTCATCAGCATGATACATTGCTAAAATTGCACCACGTTCGATACCCGCAGGTGAGTCACAAATAATGTAATCGAACTCTTGAGAAAGTTCGTCCATTACACGAGCTACACCTTCATCTGTTAACGCGTCTTTATCACGTGTTTGAGATGCTGGCAAAATGTAGAGATTTTCAATATCTTTATCGCGAATAAGCGCTTGTTGTAATCGAGCTTCGTTATTCAATACGTTTACAAAGTCATATACAACGCGGCGTTCACAGCCCATGATCAAGTCAAGGTTACGTAAACCCACATCAAAGTCGATCACAACAGTTTTGTGGCCGCGAAGGGCTAAACCTGTTGCAAAAGATGCGCTTGTAGTTGTTTTACCTACGCCACCTTTACCTGATGTTACGACAACAATTTTCGCCACCGAATCCACTCCTGTTATGGTTTAAATCCCCTTTTTTAATTAGGGGTTTGGTGATTATTTATACATTAAAATTGCAAAGCTTCAAATACTAGCTCTTGCTGGTCATTCAAATAAATATGTACTGGCTGTTTGACCACATGAGGCGGAATATCATCAGCGACACAGTAAGTCCCTGCTATTGAAACCAATTCAGCTTCTAATGAATGGCAGAAAATACGTGCAGCCGTGTTCCCACCAGCTCCGGCAATGACTCTACCACGAGCACTACCATAAATATGTATATTTCCTGAAGCAATTACTTCTGAACCGCTATTAATACCAGCATTAATAATGATATCGCCATGGTCTTGGACTAAACATTGACCTGTACGTAAGATTTCATTGTGATACGACGTAGCATGACGAATGGTCGGTACTTCGACTGCAGCAATTTTATCTTCGGTTTTTTCTTCTGCAGGTGCGGGTTCTTCAACCACTTGTTCGCGTGTCGGTTTAACTTGTTGTAGTTTGCGATCCGCAGGAACTACGGGAAATTGGATAGCACGTGCTTGGTCCGATAGCGGACCTTCAGTGACACCAATCGGTTGAATTTCAATACTAATAAGTAGTTGAATCAGTGCAATTAGTTCTTGATCAACCGTACTTTCAATCACGGCTAATGTTCCGGGTGGAAAAGCCTTTTGGAACATTGGAGTAAGTTGCTGGCGGATCGCATCATGATCATTGGTATCGAGGTGAATGCGAATCGCATTGACCATTTTGCCTTTTATCCGTATATCAGCCATATTGAATCCTTGAGACTTCTAACTATTACTTTTGTGCCGAAGTAGTTATGTTGTAAATAGAGCAAATCCTAGAACAATTTGCATGAATACTCTAGCGGAGTTCGCAATTATTTTTGACTAAGTGTTTATTCTGTAGCTTGGTCCTGCTCCTGCATAATCTGCTGCCACTGTTTTACTTTCACTTGCTTACGAATAGCTTCTAGACTTTCAAAAACCGCAGAGCGAACCAACTCATCCAGCTGGGCATTATTTTCGATTTCAATACGGCTAACACGCTGTGAAATGTCTAAATATAGATTGGGTTTCTGAGCCGTCGATGTATTGGGATAAGCCAACGGGGAAATTAAACCTTGGGTAATATTTTCACCCAAACGTTGCCCGATACTTTGAATCTGCTGTTCAATGCGGCTGCCAACGATTGGCACTAAGCGCAATAGCTGCGTGAGTTCTGGGGTGTCTTCGATGGCCTGACTGACGATTTTTCCGACATTTTTGGCGATCAATTCACGTTCAGCACGTAGCTCTTTGCTTAAATTTTCTTGCAAAATTTCGGCCAAGACTTGGGTAAATAACTCTCGGTGATGCTGAACGACATTGCTAATCAAATCTTTATGTGTGGTACTGGTGTTTAACTCATGTCTAACCCCATCGAGCACCGTCAGTACTACTCGATCAGACAGTTCTTCCATCACCACACGATAATAAAACAAAGCTTTCTTTTGCCATGCCGATGGCACAATCTGATAACCCATTTCATAAAGTCGATAGGCAATCACGCCCGCGCGAAATAAACGCAGGAAACGTAAATGCGGCACAATGGCTAAAATTTCGTACCAATGTATAAATGGGAAGAAGAACCAGCGCTGATGGTGCTTGTTGATGATGGCAATCGCCCAGCGCACCAACAGTTCTACAATCAAAAAGATAATGAACCACGCTTCGGTGGTAATCACCCACGGATGCAAATGTTCACGGTAAAAACTCAGCACATCGGGCAGGTGGATACTGTTAAAGAACCAACTGCCAAGATTGCTCATGAGAAAAAAGTTCATGCACAGGCAGAACAAGTTAAAAACAATAATAAACACCATGAATATGTCATAAATCAAAAACAGTTTGAATGACCAACTGTCTGGATTGACATGATGATATTTAGATTTCTTGTTTTGCGGCATGCTGTTCTGCGACATAAAAACTTCTTCTTAATTATTCAGTAACTGAGTATTTGGCTTTCATACGAGTAATGAGTTGGTCTTTCTCCGTCCATAGCTCATCCACCCAATGCTGAAATTTTTCACGGAACTCTGCGTCATCTTCATAGTTGCCGCCATGCACCCAAGTAGGAATTTCAATTTTACGTAAATCCACGGCGATACGTGGAACTTCACCGAGCCAAAATTCACCATAACCCGGTGCACCATTTGGATAGACGATGGTCATATCTACGAGAGCATCAACTTGATCCCCTAAAATATTGAGTGCCAGTGCTAAACCACCCGCTTTCGGCTTTAGAAGGTTTTGATACGGCGACTGCTGCTGCGCATGCTTTTCAGGGGTAAAGCGAGTGCCTTCCAAATAGTTCAACAGGGTAAAAGGCTGACTCAATAACTGTTCACAAGATTTACGCGCTTCTTCCATATCTCGATATTTAAGTTCAGGATTTTTCGCGATTTGTTCTTTGCTGTGTCGTTTCATCATTGGAAAGCCTAAAATTTTAAAAGCTTGTCCAACAAATGGAATGAAAATGAGTTCCCATTTGGTAAAGAAACGCGTCAGTGGCATACGGGTTAAACCAAAATATTGGTTAACTGTTGTATCGACCCAACTCTGATGGTTACAGGTCATGAGATAGCGACCATGCAAATTTAAGTCGAGGCCTTCATCGATAGTGATATCCCATTTTGTGTTAGGTAAAACGTGATCAATTAACCAGTTATTAACCATGAGCCAACTGTTGGTAATTTTTATGTTGGTTTCATCAACCTTTTTTGATTTTTTAAAGAGTTTGGTTAGACCAAGGGCTAGTACAGGAGGACCATGGAAAAAAGTACTGCCTGTCATAACTGAACCGACGGTAAGTCCTTTGCTAATTTTTTTTAGTGTCGGTTGCTTATTTGTTTGAGATGACATATAAAAAGTCCTAGCGGAAATTGTCCAAATAATGATTTATTCAAATAAATATAGTTCGAGTTGATTAAATAAAAAAGGGCATCTGCAGAACTGTGAAGAAATTGTGATGGAATTAACAAATAAATCTCGTATTCATATTACAAATTGTAACTAAACGTTTTATTATTAACAAAAAATCAATGGTTCAGCCATTTGTTTTACTTCATCATTTCAACCATACAACAAAACACAAAGAAGGAGGCATGCAATGCGTGCACTAGTAATTTCGGCAGTAGTTGGGGCAATGGCACTTACTGGTTGTCAAAACATGGAATATGACAAAGCAGCAATCGGTACTGGTCTAGGTGCTCTTTTAGGCGCTGGTATTGCTTATTCTAATGCTGATAAAGACAAAATGGGTCAAGCAGCTGCAATTGGTGCTGTAGTTGGTGGTGGTGCAGGTCTTCTTCTTGATAAGAAAGAAAAACGTCTTAAACAAGAATTGGCTGGTACTGGTGTTGACGTAGGTCGTAATCCAGATGGTTCGATCAACCTTGTTATGCCATCAGTAACTTTCGCAACTAACTCTTCAACTATTCAATCTCAGTTCCAATCTGCGTTGAATGATGTTGCTAAAGTATTGCGTGAAGACGGTACTGCAAACAAACTTGCAATCGTTGTACACGGTCACACAGATAACACTGGTACTGATGCGATCAACAACCCACTTTCTCAAAACCGTGCAAACTCAGTGAAAAACTACCTAGCGTCTCAAGGTATTTCTTCAACTCGTATTACTGCACGTGGTTACGGTTCAACTTCTCCAGTAGCGGATAACTCAACTGCTGCAGGTCGTGAACAAAACCGTCGCGTAGAAATCTCAGTTTACGAAACTAAATAAGTTTTAGTTCGAAACGAAAGGCCACCCTCGGGTGGCTTTTTTTATGGCATTTTTAATGACCGATAAAATACATTTTGCATTAGGCAAGATCGTTTCAGATGACTATAATCATCCTCGAATTAATAAGAGGAAAGACTATGTCACTGGCAAGTCAGTTGAACGACAAGCAACTTGAAGCAATGAAATACACTCAAGGACCCTTGTTAGTACTTGCAGGGGCAGGTTCAGGCAAAACATCGGTGATTACCCGTAAAATTGCCTATTTGGTGAAGCATTGTGGTATTCCTGCGCACCGTATCACCGCGATGACCTTTACCAACAAAGCTGCGCGTGAAATGAAAGAGCGTGTGACGAAGCTGATGAGCCGTGAAGAGGCAAAAGGGCTGTCGGTTTCTACATTCCATAACTTCGGGCTAAACATGCTCCGTTTGGAATTAAAAAATACACCACTGAAAAATAACTTTTCAATTTTAGATGCAGATGACTGCAAACGCATTTTGATGGACTTAATGCATCGCGACAATTTATCCGGTGCAGAAAGTAAAGAGCTGATTGCCAAAGCTATGAAAATGATTTCAGATTGGAAAAACGATCTGATTCCACCTGAGCAAGCGCACACCACTTGTGAAACAGCAGAAGACGTTCAATTTGCGCATTTGTATCAACTGTATGAGCGTAATTTACGTGCCTACAATGCTGTGGATTTTGATGATTTAATTGTCATGCCGACGCGCTTATTACAAGAAAATGCAGAAGTGCGTGATCGTTGGCAAAATCGAATCCGCTATTTATTGGTCGATGAATATCAAGATACCAACACCGCGCAATATATTTTGGTGAAATTACTCGTGGGTGTCATGGGACAATTCACTGCGGTAGGTGATGATGACCAATCAATTTATGCATGGCGTGGTGCTAAGCCTGAGAACATGGCTTTATTGAAGGAAGATTTCCGTAATCTGAAAGTGATTAAGCTTGAGCAAAACTATCGCTCGACCAGTCGTATTTTAAAAGCTGCCAATACAGTTATTGGCAATAACCCACATATTTTCGATAAAAAGCTTTGGTCAGATAAAGGCCATGGTGAAGTGATCCGCGTGATTACTTGTCGTAATGACGATGATGAATCAGAACGCGTCGTAAAAGACTTGATTACGCACAAGCTGATGAACGGTAAAAATTGGAAAGACTACGCCATTTTATACCGTGGTAATTTCCAAGCGCGTGCTCTAGAGACACAGCTACGCCAAATGCAGATCCCGTATAAATTATCGGGTGGTCAGTCTTTCTTCGCTCGTGCTGAAATTAAGGACTTGATGAGCTACTTACGTTTGATCATCAACCCTGAAGATGACAGCGCATTCTTACGAATTATCAATACACCAAAACGTGCGATTGGTCCTGTGACTTTGGAAAAGCTTGGTCTATTTGCGCAGGAAAGTAATTTGTCTTTGCTCAGTGCAGCAGGGGATCAGCGCTTGAGCATGGCGATTCCGAAAAAAGCTACAACCCAATTGGCTGAATTTGCAGACTTTATTTCGACCTTTACCCGTGAATTATTAGAAGATGATGAGCCTGTTCCCATTATTCGTCGCATGATGATTGAAGCAGGTTATATCGACTATGTTAAAGAATCTGCAGCTACACCTGCGCAGGAAAAAACCAAACTGGATAATATTGAAGTGCTATATAGCAGTATTCAAAGTTTGATAAACCGCGCTGAAGATGTAGATGAAAAGAACATTGAAAGTGTGATTCGTAAAATGGTGCTGCTCGATATGTTAGAACAGCAACAAGAAGAAGAAGACACCGATAAAGTCAATTTGTTAACACTTCATGCGTCGAAAGGTCTGGAATTTCCATTCGTTTATTTGATTGGTCTGGAAGAAGAAATTCTACCGCATAAAAACTCCATTGCTGCCGACACGGTTGAGGAAGAACGTCGACTGATGTATGTGGGGATTACTCGTGCACGTCAAGGTTTAACCATGACTCTTGCAGAGCAGCGTAAAGCCGGTGGTCAAATGCGACAAATGACACCAAGCCGTTTCTTGGACGAACTGCCACAAGATGAATTGGAGTGGTTAGGGCGCAAGAAAAAGCTGGCAGGGGATATCGATCCTAAACAGCAAGCACAGCATTATTTAGAAAATTTACGCGCGCTGATTAAGCGTTAAAGCTTAATGCGTAGAATATTTTATTTATTTTTTGAAATTCGTTTTATTGAAACAGGAATGAACCATGAAAGTTCAAGTTAAAGTTCTCGACACACGTTTAGGTACGGAATGGCCAATGCCAACTTATGCCACAGCAGGTTCGGCAGGTCTTGATCTCCGTGCATGTGTAGAAGAAACCACCGTAATTGAACCGGGTCAAACTGTTCTGGTAAAAACAGGCCTATCGATTTATATCGAAGACACTAACTTTGCAGGTTTAATTTTGCCGCGTTCAGGCTTAGGTCATAAACACGGAATCGTGTTGGGTAACTTGGTCGGTTTGATTGATTCAGACTACCAAGGTGAATTGATGGTATCTGTTTGGAACCGTAGCCAAACTACATTTAGCCTAGAGCCGGGTGAGCGTTTAGCACAATATGTTTTAGTGCCAGTTGTACAAGCTCAGTTTGATATTGTAGATGAGTTTGAAGCCACTGAACGTGGTGCAGGCGGTTTTGGTCATACAGGTAAAAACTAATCAGCGCGAGACTTTTGATCCAGTGTGTTGACAAGTAAAATGCCTATAATCAAGTAGCGAATAAAAAACCATCCTCGTGATGGTTTTTATTTATATCATTTTATTTAAATTTTAATTTATTCAAAATCAAATCGATATTTAGAGTATTTAGGCTTTTATCAAGATCGTTTATAGAGTTACATCGAAAATTTAATTCTGATGAAATTACTCGGTTTATATTTTAATAGAGAAGAATAAATTGAGCCTTGTTTTTTGATTTAAATTTGATCAATTTACTATATTTGTACAGAGTGGAATAGGAGTTTAAAAATATTTGAAAAGTAAAATAAATATAGATGAACGGGTGGTTTGATATTTTTTAAATTGTAAATTAATGATTTATATATAAAAATAATTTGTGGAAAATAGAAGTTTTGGGATTAATTTTTAAGTTTTTGATCAGTATTTAAATATTATTAATTGATTGTTTACTAAATTTGTTATAAAAAAGCTACACTTTTTTTCAGGATTTTATCCTTTAATTAAAAGCTTAAATTCTCAATAGAATTTTAGATTTTTTAATTAATAAAGATGTAATTAGAAGAACATAGTATGGGTTCACTGTTTAGTCACTTTCCGCAACATATTTTTCGTGCATATGACATTCGCGGGAAAATATCGCTCTTAAATGCTGATTTAGTTCAGTCAATTGCTTGTGGCTTAGTCAAACAATATTTAGATGCAGGGCAAAAGAGCCTTGCCATTGGCTATGATGCGCGTTTAACCAGTCCAACCTATGCAAAAATAATTCAAAAAGTCTGCCATGAGGCTGGCCTTGAAGCGGAAATTATTGGCTGCTGCTCAAGCCCGATGTTGTATTTTATTGCGGGACAATTTCAAGGCAATGGCATTATGGTGACGGCGAGCCATAATCCTAAATCAGATAATGGTATCAAGTGGATTATCAAAGGTGAGCCACCTTGTCCGGAGATGATTCAACACGTTGCAGTCGAAGCACGAAATTGTTTTTCTTCGGAACGTGTGCATTTGATGACTGAACTTGAGCCACACGAAATCAAGCCTGAATATTGTTTGGCCTATCAGAAATTTATTTTAGATGAAATTCATTTACAGCAACCGCTTAAAGTTGTGATCGATGGCATGCATGGTTCAGCTGGGCATTGTGCAGCCTTATCATTAAATAAATTAGGCTGTGAAGTTTTGGCATTACGTTGCCAAGCTGATGGACATTTCCCTGATCATGCTCCAGATCCATCACAGCTCAAACATTTAACCCATCTTCGCCAAGCCATACAGTTGCAAAAGGCCGATATTGGCATTGCTTTAGATGGTGATGGTGATCGTTTAGTGTTAATTGATGAAACTGGCAAAGTGGTTTCTGCAGATCGATTATTATGTTTATTTGCTGAAATTTGTTTGACTCAAAAACCACATGCTGAAGTGGTGTTTGATGTGAAATGTTCAACAATGATTCGCGATACCGTGTGTGATCTAGAAGCACAGCCTGTCATGATTCGAACAGGCAGTAGTTTCTTGCGAAAATATATTTCCCAATCTAAAGGCAAAGCGGTTTTTGGTGGTGAATACGCAGGGCATTATGTTTTTAATGACGGCCGCGGCGGCGGTTATGACGATGGTCTATATGCTGCACTAAGAGTCTTAGAATATATTCAAACTCAGGGGCTGACATTGTCAGAAGCTTTGGCGAAATATCCAGAGCGCTTTAGTACCGAAGATTTATATGTCAGTACGCATCAGCATGATCCAGCGGAAGTTTTAAAGCAGGTTGAAGCCAATTCTACGCGAATTCTGGCACAAATCAGTAAAATTGATGGAATACGCCTTGATTTTGATGATGGATTTGGCATCATTCGAGCATCGAATACAGGTGAGTATTTCACTTTACGCTTTGATGCCAACTCATCAGCACGCTTAAAAGAAATACGAGATCTGTTTGTTTCCATGTTAGTTGAGCACTATCCAGACATTGCTCATGACATTCCAGATGCTCAATAAGGAGAGGCAAATGCCACATCAACATACTGGCATCGACAAAGCACAAATCCTGACGGAAGCTTTGCCGTATATTCAACGTTTTGCGGGTAAGACGCTGGTAGTGAAGTATGGTGGTAATGCCATGACCGATCCTGAGCTTGAGAGCTCATTTGCACGTGATATCGTGCTGCTGAAAACGGTTGGTTTAAATCCGATTGTGGTTCATGGCGGTGGTCCACAAGTGGATTCATTCCTCAAACAATTAGGCCGTGAGTCTGATCGTATCGACGGTATGCGCGTGACTGATCCTGCAACGATGGAAGTTGTCGAGATGGTCTTGGGCGGCAGCGTGAACAAATCGATTGTGAACTTAATCAATAAACACGGTGGCCGTGCAATTGGTTTAACGGGTAAAGATGGTAATTTGATCCGTGCGCAAAAATTATTGATGGAAAAAACAGCCGAAGATGGTTCAGTAAAACAGATTGATTTAGGTCTAGTTGGCGAAGTGGTTGGTGTGAAAACTGACGTACTTGAAATGTTTACCCAAAGCGATTTTATTCCTGTGATTGCACCATTAGGTGTAGACGAAGACGGCAACACCTATAACATCAATGCTGACTTGGTTGCAGGTAAAGTGGCTGAAGCATTGGGTGCGGAAAAGCTAATTTTATTGACCAATATCACGGGTGTTTTAGACGAAAATAAAAATCTGCTGACTGGGTTAACCACCCAAGAAGTCGATCGTTTGATTGAAACTGGCGTGATCTATGGCGGCATGATTCCGAAAGTTGGCTGTGCATTAGATGCAGTCAAAGGCGGCGTAATCAGCGCACATATTGTTGATGGTCGTGTACCTCATGCAACATTACTTGAAATCTTTACGGATCATGGTGTGGGTACATTAATCACCAATCGAACCAATGTGAAAAAAGCTTAAGATACTTAGCATTTTTTGATATAAAAAAGCCTCTTTTGAGGCTTTTTTATTATTTATCAGTTGGCTAAGTAACTTTTGAAAAGATCAAATAATGTATTTGCCCTGTTGGATTATAAAAACTCTTACAATGGCGCCGATTTTAGATTTACAACAACTAAAACTGTCATGCACAATAGAGAAATCATAGATTTACTGCTGAAATGATCGATATGTGCCAGCTGCTCGGAATGAATTGTGCGACTCCTACCGATATAACTTTTTCGTTTCGGGGATTTTCGCAGCGAGCAGGAATTACCTCAGATCATTGTGATGGCTTTGGTATCGCTTTTTTTGAAGATAAAGCATGTCGTTTATTTGTCGACAATCAATCTGCTGTAGAGTCTCCGATTGCTGAGCTGATCCGAAACTACCCGATTAAATCTCGCAATGTGATTGCACACATTCGTAAAGCGACGCAAGGCAAAATTAATCTTGAAAACTCACATCCATTTAGTCGTGAATTGTGGGGCAGACAGTGGATTTTTGCGCATAATGGCGACCTGCATGGCTTTCAGCCTGAGCTCACAGGGCGCTTCAGCCCCGTCGGCAATACCGACAGTGAATTGGCCTTTTGCTATTTGCTCGAGCAAATGGTGAAACGTTTTGGTTATACCGAACCTACACTCGATCAGGTGTTTGATCTGTTATTAGAAATTTCTCCTAAAATTGCAGAACATGGCACCTTTAATTTTTGTTTGTCGAATGGGCAGGCGCTATTTAGTTATGCGATTACCAAGCTGCATTGGCTGGTTCGAGAGTTTCCATTTCAGCCTGCACAGTTGATTGATATTGATGTTGAAGTCGATTTTAGTGAAGTCACTACGCCTGAAGACCGTGTTGCCGTGATTACCACTGAACCCCTAACGCAAAACGAAGTTTGGACAGCATTTGAGCCGGGTGAAATGATTTTATTTCAACATGGTCGTCCAATTCGTGCTGCAAAGACGGTTGTTGAACGTTTAGAACGTGAGCGGCTGGACCCATCTTTAAAACGTCTCACACGTGCAGATCAGTATTAATTTTGAATGAAAGATATTCATTATAAAAATGAATATCTTACACTTTATTGAATTAAGGGTATTTTCTAAGATATTGAATTGATTAAAAAATATCTTAGCTTTATGCTCGGGATTAAATAAATTAACATAATAAAAACAATTGATTACAATATAAATGGCAGTATTTCAATTAAAACCAACCTTTTTACTTCATTTTTATTTAAGTTCTTTAATTATATGATGAAATTTACGTGATAAGTCCTTCATATTTATAGGTGGTCGTAATGAAAATGAAATGGGTTCCAGAATACAATACTGGTATCGATGTGATTGACGATCAACACAAACGGATTCTTGACTACATCAATGAAATTGATGGCATTGACGCAAATACAGATCGTGATCGTGTAAAACAAATTCTGGAAAACATTATTGATTACACTCAATCACATTTTACCTTCGAAGAATCTTTACAAGAAGAAGCGGGTTATAAATATCGTGTGCCACATAAACGCGTACATGATTTATTTATTAAAAAAATTGAATCTTACCGTGACCGTTTTGAAATGGGGCATGCGATTGAAAATGAATTACATGAAGTGCTTTCAAAATGGCTGATTAACCATATTCAGCACGATGATGCTGATTATGTCGGTGCGGTTAAAGAAAATATGATGGGTATCATCAAAGAAAAAGAAAAGAAAAAAGGCAAAAATTGGTTTGCACGTTTCTTTTCATAACCTCAAAAAATGAAATAAAAACAATTAAATTCTAATAATATCATTTGCGCAGCAAATCACCTTTAAGGTGATTTGCTTTTTGTTTTTGATTTTCAAGGCACAGCAAGGCAAAATAGCGCTAGAATTTTCAAAGGAATTTGTCATGCAGGACAATGCGATGTCGAAATGGTTATCGCCACTGATGGCGTTCTGTTTATCTTTTATCATTATTGCAACTTTAGCACCGGTAACAGGTATTCAAATTGAACGTCAGCTAGATTTCTGGCTGTTGTGGCTAGGTACAATGCTTATTTTAGCTTTACCGCTATGTTATTTGGAAATTGCTTTAGCAAAACGTTCAAAAATTACAGCAGTTCAAGCACTGTCTTCGCTAACACGTGATGCGGATGCTTCACCCAAATGGCGTATAGTCGGTTGGCTTGCCGTAGTATTTATTCCATTTTTAGCAGGTGCCATGCTTTCAGCCGCGTCGCAATATGTGGCAATTTTTACAGCTAATGGCTTTGCCTATAGCATTATTTTGGCTGTCCTTGCGGTCATTGCATTTGCATTGTCGTTTGTACCACGCCAATTTTTAGTGATTTTGACCGCTATTGGTGTGATTGCTGCAGTAGTTTTAGCGAATGTTATGGGAACTGCCTTACCAGAGTGGAAAATGACTGCGCTCGAATTTAGTGAGTGGGGCAATGCAACTGTCTTGGCGCTCGTAGCAAGTGGTTTGGGGATGGGCTTGTATTGGCAGTCAAGTTTACCAGCCGTGAAGCAACAAGAGATTGCAAGCAAAACGGTATTTCCGATTTGGATCGCTCAACTTTTGGCAGTGGTTGCTTTTGCCTTTTTCGCAGCAAAAGCACAAGTATCTGCTTTAGCACTGGTTGTGGGTTTAGTCGCAGCTTCAGCATTGCTGATTCAAATGGCACGTGAACAATTACAACAACGCCAATTGGCCATAGTGGTGCAATGGGCGATTTTATTGGTTGCGGTTTTTGTATGGGCACTGAGCACTGTTGTTCCAGTATTTAATATTGCCTTGTTGATTTGGGGCTTAATTATTTGTCTGATTTATGCGATTTTCGCAGGTTGGATTATGAAGATTAGTCATCTACGTAAGTCAATGAACTTCAGTCATGAAACCTTTTATAATATTTGGCGTATTGCTGTACGTATCGTAGTGCCCTTGTCAATAATATTGGCATTGGTGGCTGTGATTGGGCAGTTATTCTAATGACAGCTCAGTTACAAGTGTGGGTGGCTTATGCGAGCGTGGAACAGCAGATATTAATTCCTCTAATCTTTAATCCCGGTATGACGGTTGAAGATGCTATTGTGCAAAGTGGCATTCGAAAACAAGTAGATTTACCAGAAGTATTAACACTAGGAATCTTCGGGGCGCGTGTAAGCGATTCATCTCAGTTACTTGAAGCAGGTGATCGTGTCGAAATCTATCGTGCATTAACCATTAATCCGAAAGATATTCGTCGTAATCGCGCCAAGAAAAATCCCGTTGGTCGTTATTGTCGAGGCAATCGTTTCAAACAATTGTACTTATAAAAAAAACCCCTAAATTTAGGGGTTTATTTTTATCTGAAAGCGACTATAGTGGTGGCGCAGTTAAAATCGCTTCTTTAGAACCTGGTAAGCCAGGTTGAGACTCTGGAATGGTTTCTAAGCCTTCAATTTTTTGAACGATACCGTTTTGGTCAAAGAAGATTTTTAAGTGTTGACCATGTGCAGCAGGAATCTTGGCTTTTTTAGCATATGTTCCTGGGGTATACTTATAAATGTAGTCCCAACGTAACGGATTCATTGGATCGGCAACAGTTGGACTACCTAGCAAAAAGCGAACTTGTTGGTGGCTCATTCCCACTTGAATTTTAGCCGCTTGTGCTTGAGTTAAAGGTGTACCTTGTGGAATATCAACTTTATAAACGCCCAAGGTTGAACAGCCTACGAGCAATGAAGTGACAAATAACGTCAGCATGATTTTTTGCATTTTGCTAAACTATCCCAAATTAATTATGATGCATTTGATCCAAGGATAGATCATACTGCATCTAAACTTTGTTGCATATTCCAACTTTAATTTTGTTGAGAGACCTTTTTTCATGCCTATTTCAAATCAAGATTTACGTAAAGCTGGACTTAAAGTTACACTTCCACGAATTAAAATATTGGAATTGCTTGAAAATTCAAGACAACATCACTTAAGCGCAGAAGATATTTATAAGACTTTACTTGAACAGGGTGAAGATGTGGGTTTAGCAACTGTGTATCGCGTGTTAACACAGTTTGAAGCTGCAGGTATTATTCAACGCCATCATTTTGAAAACAATCATTCTGTTTTTGAGATTATGCAAGAAGATCACCATGACCATATTGTGTGTCAAAACTGCAATAAAGTGGTGGAATTTACTAATGATGTGATTGAGCATGAGCAACATCAAGTGGCAGAAAAATTTGGTTTCCAACTTACAGGTCACTCATTAAATCTTTATGGCTATTGTGATGCGCCTGAATGCCAAGAAGCATATCGTAAAAAATAATCCGATGCGGATGAGAATGAATAAAAAACAGACTTCATGTGAAGTCTGTTTTTTATTTCCGAAAGCGTTTAAGCAAAATTAATGTTGACCATCAAAGGTAATATTTGAATTTGCACGCAGTAAATGCTCACCGCCTTCTTCAGACAATTTAATTTGTAGACGCAGGTCGTTCGGTGAGTCGGCATGTTTGAGCGCATCTTTGTAGCTAATTTGCTTGGCTTTATAAAGGTCATATAAGGCTTGGTCAAAGGTTTGCATACCTAGTTCACGAGAACGCTTCATCAGGTCTTTAATTTCATGCACTTCACCCTTACGGATTAAGTCTGAAATTAAAGGTGAGTTGATCAAAATCTCAATGGCAGCACGACGTGAATTACCATCAATGGTTGGAATCAACTGCTGCGCAACCATTGCTTTTAAGTTCAAAGACAAGTCCATGAATAGCTGACTATGACGATCTGCTTCAAAGAAGTGAATGATACGATCGATGGCCTGGTTGGCGTTGTTGGCATGCAGTGTTGCAAAAACCAAGTGACCGGTTTCAGCAAAGGCAATCGCATAGTCCATGGTTTCACGTGAACGAATCTCACCAATCAGAATCACGTCAGGTGCCTGACGTAGCGTATTCTTTAAGGCAACTTCGAAAGAGTCGGTATCAATACCCACTTCACGTTGGGTAATGATACAGCCTCGGTGTTGGTGTACAAATTCAATCGGGTCTTCAATTGTAATGATATGACCTTTGCTATTTTCATTACGATAGCCAATCAAAGATGCCAAAGAGGTTGATTTACCTGTACCCGTTGCACCTACGAAAATGATAATGCCACGTTTGGTCATCGCTAATTCTTTTAAAATGGGTGGTAATTTCAACTCATCCATCGTTGGAATAACGGTTTCGATACGACGCAACACCATACCTGGCTGGTCACGTTGTTGAAAGGCGCTGACACGAAAACGAGCAGATTTACTGGTATTGCTAATGGCAAAGTTACATTCGCGCGTATCGGCAAATTCCTTACGCTGTTTGTCAGACATAATCGAATGTAAGATTTGACCGACAGTCGGGCCCGGTAACTTAGTCGAGCCAATTGGCAAAATTTGCCCATTGATCTTAATCGAGGGTTCAACATCGGCTGTAATGAACAAATCCGATGCTTTTTTCTCCACCATATAATCAAGTAAGCCGTTAAAATCCATAACGATCGCCCCAAAAAAATAAAAAAATTACAAGAAAGATTCGGGTTGCTTCGCTGCAGTCCGTGCAGTCTGCGTACTAATAATGCCTTTTGCGACAAGATTTTTTAGGCTTTGATCGAGTGTGGTCATACCGTAGTTGGCACCCGTTTGAATCGCAGAATACATTTGCGCAACTTTGTTTTCACGAATCAAGTTACGGATCGCAGGAATACCAATCATAATTTCATGCGCAGCCACACGACCGCCACCATTTTTCTTGAGTAGGGTTTGTGAAATTACGGCTTGAAGTGATTCAGATAACATGGCACGAACCATGTCTTTTTCTTCAGCAGGGAATACGTCAATCACACGGTCAATGGTTTTTGCGGCAGAGGTTGTATGGAGTGTACCGAAGACCAAGTGACCGGTTTCAGCAGCTGTCAGCGCCAAACGAATGGTTTCAAGGTCACGCATCTCACCGACTAAGATAATATCCGGGTCTTCACGCAGTGCGGAACGAAGTGCTTCGTTAAAGCCGTGCGTATCACGGTGTACTTCACGTTGGTTGACCAAGCATTTTTTTGATTCGTGTACAAATTCGATCGGGTCTTCGACCGTTAAAATATGGTCATAACGGTTGTCGTTGATGTAATCAACCATCGCAGCAAGCGTGGTAGATTTACCCGAACCTGTTGGACCGGTCACCAATACGATGCCACGTGGATATTCACAAATATCTTTGAAGATTTGGCCCATGCCAAGATCTTCAATGGTTAGTACTTTTGAAGGAATGGTACGGAATACGGCACCAGCACCACGGTTTTGGTTAAATGCGTTCACACGGAAACGAGCCACACCAGGTACTTCAAATGAAAAGTCAGTTTCTAATTTTTCTTCGTAATCACGACGCTGTTTATCGTTCATGATGTCGTAAACCAATTTGTGCACTTCTTTGTGTTCAAGAGCAGGAAGGTTAATACGACGAACTTCACCATCCACACGAATCATTGGTGGCATACCAGAAGATAAATGTAAATCCGAAGCGTTATTTTTGGCAGCAAAGGCCAATAGTTCTGTAATGTCCATAAAATCCCCGAGATAAAAATTAAATCTTAATTATTTTGATAGAATAATAAGGCTTTCCCACAGCTTAACCAACACTTAGTTGCAGGGCAATGCAAAAAAAGATGAATGAAATGAGAACCCCGTCAATGAATAAACTTCAAGAAGCACGAAATCAAGTCTTGCAGCAAATTGAGCAGGCTTGCCAACTTGCGGGTCGACCACAGCAATCGGTTGAATTGTTGGCTGTATCTAAGACGCATCCTGCTGAAATGCTAAGAGAAATGTATGCAACGGGGCAACGCTCATTTGGTGAAAATTATCTGCAAGAAGCGCTTGAAAAAATTGAGGCTTTGGCAGATTTAGAGATTGATTGGCATTTCATTGGTCATGTACAGCGCAATAAAACCAAACATTTGGCTTCAAACTTTGCTTGGGTGCATGGGGTAGACCGTTTGATTATTGCGGAGCGTTTATCAAGCCAGCGAGAAGCGACGCAAGCACCTTTGAATATTTGCCTACAAGTCAATATTGACGCGCAAGATACGAAGGATGGCTGTCAGCCGAATGAAGTAGCAGATTTGGTCGCACAGATTTCTACGCTACCGAATTTACGCTTACGTGGATTAATGGTAATTCCTGCTCCAAACAATCCGCAAGCGTTTGTTGATGCCAAAGTGCTCTTTGAGCATGTCAAAGCACAGCATACGAAACCTGAGGATTGGGATACCTTAAGCATGGGGATGTCAGGTGATATGACAGATGCGATTGCTGCGGGTTCAACGATGGTTCGCGTGGGGACAGCATTGTTTGGCGCACGTGATTATTCAAAATAGGACAGAAGATTCAGCCTGCTTTCAAAAACTAGGCTTATAAAGTGTAAGCACAGCAGATAAATTTTCACAATAGATGAAACCTATGGGTTCAAAGTGAGCCTTTTAATTTGAACTTTCCATTAAAGTTGAGTACAAAATAATCAGGATGTTTTTGATATTGAAGTAATTCACACTTGGACAAATAGGGAAGTTCATGACGGCATATTATCAGTTGATTCAACGCGACGTAGATGCGCAAGGCTGTGTCACGGCACATTACCATTCGACCAATTTAGCACAAGGTGCATGGAATGCACATGAGCAACACATGGCACCAGCTACAGGCATTATTTGTGCTGAATTAGACCGTTTTTCACCACGTCATGATATGCGTATCGGGCGCATTAGCCTCGATATTTTGGGCTTAATTCCTGCTGGCGAGTTTGAAATAATCACGCAAGTGATTCGTCCGGGAAAAACCATTGAACTGATTGAATCTGAAATGCGGGCTCAGGGCAAAACCTGCATTGTGGCACGCACTTGGCGCATGATGACGCAAAATAGCCAGTCCGTGAAAGGTTTGGAGGATGCTGATGTGACTGGGCCAGAAACTGCGCCGATTTGGGACGGTATCCGTCAGTGGCCGGGGGGATATATTCAGTCGATTGAAGCAAGAAGCCATGGGCGCCGTGCAGGTCAAGGCATTGTGTGGCTGAGAACACAGCATGACATGGTTGAAGGTGAGCCGACTGCTGATTTTGTCCGTTTAATGGGCATGGTTGATACCGCCAATGGTATTGTTCCGCGTCAGGATTGGCCATTTGGCTGGGGCTTTCCAAATCTGGATCTACAAATCCATTTGCACCGTTTACCACAGGGACAGTGGTTAGGTCTGGAAACCGTGCAGCAGTATGGAGCGGATGGTGTTGGTTTGAGTAGTTCTGTATTGCATGATGTCCATGGCCCATTTGGGCGTAGTGAACAGATTTTAACGCTACGTCCACTCGGGACGTAATGATCTAGAGAATCAAAAATTATAAAGCCTGCTTTAAGCAGGCTTTTTTTAAGATACGATTTGGATGGTGCTTGCACCTGCTCCGACAGGATTGACTTGAATTTGCACAGGGATTCGTTCGTGCATTTCTTGAATATGCGAGATCAATACTACTTTACGGCCTTGGTTTTGCAACTGATCTAGAGCATTCATGACCATGTGTAGACTTGAGGCATCTAGCGTGCCAAATCCTTCGTCAATAAATAGGCTTTCGATTTTCGTTGTTCCTGATGCCATGCTTGCAATGGCTAAGGATAAAGCGAGTGCTGTTAAGAACGACTCACCACCTGAAAGCGAAGAGACAGAGCGAGTTTCGCCATCCATGTCATGATCGATAATGGCTAGACTTAAGGAATTTTCAAGGCGCTTTAAGGTATAGCGCTGTGAAAGTATCGCCAATTGCTGGTTAGCATACTCGATTAAAATATCAAGGTTATATTGCTGCGCCAAATCACGGAACTTCTTGCCCGTTGCATCGCCCATTAAGCTCGAAATTTTATTCCAACGATGTTCTTCAGATTGGATCTGTTGAATCTGATCGGCAAATTGTTTTTGTTTGCTGAGGTTAGAAAAATGAACATCTAACTTACTTTTAAGTTGATCTCTAAGTTCTTGCTGTTCTGCAAGGGCTTTAAGATTTAGTGCAATGACACGCTCGATTTGTAAAATTTGTATTTCAGGCTGTGTTTTTAAATGCTGTTTCAACGTTTCTTGAATAGCCTGAATACCTGCTTGAGCATCTGAATAGGCACGTTCTGCATTTAAAACACGCTGTTTAAGCTGCTGTTCTTGTTCATATGAAATTGCACTAAGTTGCGCTAACAGCGTTTCACTAAATTCTGAATTTTGGCTCATCCATTGTTGAAGCGTATTTTCAACATGCCTCATTTGAGTGACTAATTGTGTTTGCTGGGTGAGGTATTCTTTTAAGCGACTTTGACTGGTTTCAAAGGCTTGACGTACTTGATCGAATGTTTGACGAGCCTGATTGAATCTCGTCTGTAACAGTTGTCTGTTTTGGTCAAAATCATTTAACCAATCATGTGGTTTTTCAACTTGTGTTTGGGTCATCTCAAAAATAGTTTGAATCGCAATATCACTATTTTTTTTGCCCTCAATTGTTAAATTTTCAATTAGATTTTGAGCCGTTTGAATTTTTTCCTGACTAAATTTAATTTGTTGCTGATAGTGCTCAAGCTGTTGTGAAGTTTGATTATATTGAGTATTTAACTCGTGGCGTTGCTTTAAGTAATTTTGACGTTGTTGTAGTGTGTGATAAATCTGTTCAGCCGCGCTTAAAGTCGACTGTTCCCATAATTTTTTTTCTACGTCATTCAACACAATGAGAATATGCTGAATATTGATTTCAGCTTGTTGCACACTGGATAAGTGCTGTGTGGTTTGTTGAATTGAAGTTATGAGTGCATGACTTTGTTTTTGAGCATTTTCATGTGAAATTAAGGCATCTTCAGTTTGTTTTTGCGCTTGTTGTGATTCATTGATTCTTGTCTGAATCAGTTGCGCCAAGGCTTCATGCTGATGTGAAAAATCAAAAGAAATATTTAGAATATTTAATTGTTGTTGAAGCGCATTTTTTGCCTGATCAAGTTGTATTTTTAAGGTCGCTAGCTGTTGCGCATTGGCATCCATTAACGCGGTTTGCTGAGTGGAGGTGGTTTGTAATTTTTGCCAAGCTTCGAAAGCCACTTTTTCCAATGCAAGTGCTTGTTGTTCTTGTTGCGTTTGTAGTTTCAGTAATTCATCAGAAAAAGCTTCTTTTTCTGAATAAGGATGATGGGTACTTCCACAGACTAAACACGCTTCGCCATCGACCAAATCTGCACGCAATTTTTCAATATTTTCCGTATTCAGTAAGCGCTGTTGTTGCAACATGTGTTGCAGTTTTTCACGCTCATTTTTCTGCGTTTGATAGGTAAGTTCGGCCGTTTTTAGCTGCGTATGACTTTGTTTAATTTGCTGAGCTAGTGTACGTTTCACCGTCATGAGATTGGTGTTTTCAGCATCAATATTTTGGAAGCTTTGCCATTGTTGCTGAACAACATTGAGCTGATTTAATTTTTGTAAAAGCTGGTCACGTTCGTAACGTAGTGATGAAATTTTCTGATTGAGCGCATCTTCTTGCCCAAATGTTTGCGTTAATTTTTCAAGTTGTTTTTGTTGTGTCTGTAATTGTGTATTGGCTTGTTGCACATTGCCATAATTTTTTTCAAATTGTGCATAACTTTGAATAAATCGTTGAGTCTGTGTGATATGCGCTGAAAGTGCATCATCGAGTGAGGCAAAGTGATTTGAACTTTCTAGCTGTGCCGTGTGTTGAGCAATATTGGTTTGCAGTTGCTCAAGCTGTTCCTTCATCTGTTTTTCATTGTTGATATGCGGAACAAGTTGGTTTTCAATCTCTTTAAAATCACCTTGCGCTTTGCGTAATTGATCTACCAATACAAGACGTTCAGCAATCCGGTCACGCACCAGTTTAATTTTGTCTTGATGTTGAATCTCAAATTGATGCTGTTGTTTTTGTTCTGTATCTATTTTTTCAAAGATGGTTTTTTCAGCATTGAATTGTTGTTCAATCTCTGAAAAATGCTGTTGTGCATGTGTCAATTGCGGCTGTAATTGTGCAATTTCAAGCTTGATATTTTTTTGTTGAATTACACTTGGGCGTATAGATGAAAAGCGTTCAAGTTGTTGCAGTTGTAGCTTTTCAGGCGCAAGTGCATCAAGTTGTTGTTGCTGATTTTGTAGTTGTTGCTGACGTGCTTGCACATCAGTTTCGTATTTTTGCTTTTGTTCATACCATTGTTGATTTTTTTCGAACGCTGATTTTTCTATTTCCAGCTTTTTATATTCTGTAGAAACCGTATTGAATTGATTCGTGGTTGTTATTAGATCTTCATCAGACAATATTTCAATATGTCCTAAAACATTTTCCAGCTCTTTACGCTGATTGGCAATTTGTTTAGTTTTTTCAAAGGCCAATTGACCAATTTTTCCGAAAATACTGGAATTGGTCAGATATTCCAATAGCTCGCCACGTTCATTATCACGCGCTTTTAAAAAAGCGGTCACTTCTGACTGAGCCAGTAAAACAGCACGAGTAAATTGCTCAAAACTGAGTTGAGTAATGCGTAAAATTTGGCTCTCAACCGCTTTAGTTTTATCTGCAACGACACTGCCATCCGTTAAGCATTTCAGTGAACGCTGTACGCTTTGCAATTTGCCATTTGGGTTTTCACGGGCACGTTTAATTTCCCAACGCGCTGAATAGACTTTTTGGTCTTGGGCAACAAAGCTGAGCTCGGCAAAGCCTTGACCTGTGCCACGGCGTAATACGGTTTGCGGTGAGTTGGTTGGCAACTCTGAACCATCGATATCGATCAGTTTACCATCGCTGTCTTTTAAACGTGGCACACGATTAAACAGCGCCAAACACATGGCATCTAAAATGGTTGATTTACCTGCACCAGTTTTGCCAATAATTGCTACTAAGCCTGCACTGGCTAAAGGCTCAGATTCAAAATCAATAAAATGTTCACCCGCTAAAGATGCCAAGTTTTTAATACGTATAGATAAAATTTTCATGGCAATTCCTTAAGCGTTCACATCATCTTCAAGTGATTTTTGTGCTTCATCGACCAAACTTAAAAAATCTTTCATTACGGTGTCATCAGCACCATAGCCTTGTTTTTCCCAAAGGTTTTGGAATAATTTTTCAGGCGTAGGTGGATCAAGGTTGATTGCGGCTTGTTGCTGATTATTTTGATCTGAGTTTAAATAACGGCGGCTGATGCGCACCAACCGATAACGGTTCGGCGCTAAAGCCTCTTCAAACTGCTGTCTTAAATTAGGTGCAGGCGGGGTGTCGGTATGGTATTCAATTTCGACATATTCACGCTGATCAATATCTTCAATTTCACCGCTCGCCAAAGCAGATAATTGTGCCAAAACTTCTGGAATTGTGCCTTTGATGCGATGCAATTGCACACTGCGCGGAATTGCTAAGGACCCCATTTGAAAGCGTGATTCATCTGTTTGAGTTGGATCAATACTGATCTCAAGCACTTGGTGCTTATAATTAATTTCACTAAATGACAGGGGAATCGGTGAGCCGCTATAACGGATATGGGTCTGTGCGACTTTTTGCGGTTTATGCAAATGCCCAAGTGCGACATAGTCAATTACATCATCAAATAGGGCAGTCGAAAGCGCTTCTTCATTGCCAATAATAATCGGGCGCTCTGAGTCCGACGTTTCACCGCCTTGCATGTGGGCATGTGACATTAAAATTAAGGCTTGATCTGAAGTTTTACGTGCTTTGGCTTCCGCAATTAATTGCTGATGCACATAGGTAATAGCGTTTTGGCTATTGGTGGTTTGATCATTGAATCCGGTGATCTCGGCAGCCCGTAAAAAAGGTAAGGTTAGACACCATGCCACAATATTTTTGTGTTCATCATAAATAGGCACGAGTAATCGGTCTAAATCGAGCTGACCTTCAGTATTTTTATGGACCACGCCAACAGCTTTGGCATGGTATTTTTCTAATAATGGCTCAACTTGTTCAATACGGTAACCTGAGTCATGATTGCCTGCGATCATCAGGGTTTGCATGTGCGGGGCACGCACATGCGCATCGGCTAAAAATTGATAGAGCTGTTTTTGCGCTTTGGAAGCTGGGTTGATGACATCAAAAATATCGCCAGCTATCAGCAGGGCATGCGGCTGCTTTTGTTCTATTTGTTCGAGTAACCAATGAAGAAACTGTTCGTGTTCGTAGTCACGTGAGTGGTTATAGAAGAATTGTCCTAAATGCCAATCAGAAGTATGAAAAAAACGAACAGTCATGCAAGCCCCCAAAAATCAAAAAAATTGATTGGGGTCTAAAGTATCACAGATGTTCACATTTTCGAGGGTGATTAATCATTCATACGTCAAACTAAGTCGTTCTCGACAGTTACAAGGTCATCAATCTAAGCTGTTACTGTGCATTTGAATCGACTTGTACGAGGCCAAAGGTATTGTGGTCTGGGTCTAAGAAATAGCCTTGCCAACATTGACCAGGAATCGCAAATTTTTCCATGGCAATTTGACCACCCTGCGCCAAAATTTTCTCAGCGATATGGTCGAAATCTTCAACTTCAAAACTACAGGTAAATGCATTGGTGCCGCAGTGCGTTGGTGGAGTCTGAGCAGGGCGCTCTAAGAGGCCACCATGAATGCCTTGAGTTTCAATACGGAAGTATTGAATCGGTAGCCCTTCAACTGGGATAAATGACCAACCAAAAACGGCAGAATAATAGACAACTTAACGCTTGGTATCAGAACTTTGAATTTCAAAATAGTAGGCTGGTTCATTGTTGTTATATTTTCTTTGAAGGATTACACGTTTCAAATAGTAGAGATCTGAAATTAGGTTAAAAAATACCAAGAACTAGGAATATAAAATGTTGTTCTAATCCTGTATATAGGTGAATTATTGTACAGCGGGTATATTGCCTGCATTTGGGGTAGCAGGAGATGCAACATGCCAAATAATCCTTTTGATGAAGAAAAACTTGCAAATAGTATGGTGTATAAGACTTTATTAGAGTCTACATTAGCCATTCCTTGGTGTATTGATTGGGACAGTAAAACATTTAGTTATATTGGACCGCAAATTGAAAAGTTACTCGGTTGGAAACAAAGTAGTTGGAAAACGGTAGATGATTGGGCATCACGTATGCACGAGGAAGACCGTAATTATGTACTGAATTATTGTGTTTCACAGTCTATGGCTGGTATAGATCATGAAGCAGATTATCGTGCACTTAAAGAAGATGGTTCATATCTTTGGATACGTGATGTTGTTCATGTCGTGCGTAAACCAAATGGTGATGTAGATTGTCTTGTCGGCTTTATGTTTGATATTTCCGAGCGGAAAAAACAAGAGGAACAACTACAAAAATTGCAACGTCAGCTCGAAGAATATTCATATAAAGATGGCTTAACTGGTATTGCAAATCGACGTTTGTTTGATGACTTTTACCAGCGTGAATGGTTAAACGCAATCCGCACGCAAAAGCCGCTGAGTTTAATTTTGATCGATTTAGATTATTTTAAACAATACAATGACTTGAATGGTCATGTGATTGGGGATACATGTCTGCGTCAAATTGCTAAAAGTTTGGAATCTTGTTGTACACGACCTCGTGATTTAGTTGCGCGTTTTGGTGGCGAGGAATTTGCTTGGATTTTACCAGAGACCAATGAAGCCGCAGCAGCAGTGATGGCCGATAGAATTATGGATGCCGTGCGTGCTGCACGATTACCGCATAAAGCCTCTGCAGTGTCGGAACTCGTCACACTCAGCATGGGGGTAAAAACCATTATTCCTTCAGATCTGGATAATCCAATGCAATTTCTGGATCAAGTTGATAAAAACCTTTATGTAGCCAAAAGACAGGGGCGTAATCGCTACTGTGCTGCATAACATAGATTTGCAGTTGTGAATTATTTTAAAGTTGCATAGATTTTTCAGTCAGTCGATATTTTATCGGCTGATTTTTTTGGGGTGTAGAATATAAAAATTAAATGCTGAATACATAAGGCACAAAATAAAAGACCGACGATTCGAGTGATGATGAAATCGTCGGTCAAAAAATCGATTTCAAATTTAAGTCATGGCTGCTGTTCATACTTAAATTCAAAATGAAGCTTATTGCTTTTAAAAAGGTCACCGAAACATTGTGGATGCCGTCCAAATCATCGGTTGCTACAGACCTTGTACCCTATATAACGTAGCCGTTTACAGATTGGTTGACATGAAAATGAAAAAAAATGCATTTTTTTTTATACTAGGTGTCAACTTCTTCTTGGGTTAGGGTCATGGTGTCTTTAACACGTTATTTTTTATTGTTTTTTTTCATTTGTTTAATCATGACCTGTATTTGCGGTGTGATCGCTGCATTATTGCCACAGGGTGTGGGTGGTATTTTAACGGTCGTACCCTATCTGATTGCCATGATCGTGGTGTTATTTCGGTTTTTAAATAAAAATCAGAGAGCACCGACACAGGCAGAACGTAAAAAATTTACCCTAGGTTTTAGCCTGATTTTTTGGTTATATAATTTAGCTTTTGTACTTTTGGGTATCGCAATTTTTTCAAGAAAAGATCCTGAAATTTGGCAAAATTTAATGCTCTATGTTCAACATCCTCAGTTTATGAGTTTAATGGTGATCATGTTATTACTGATGGCTATCCCTTTGTATTTAATCACCTATTGGTTTTATGGTCCGCAAGCACAGCGGATGGCTGCTCAAAAGTTTGGCGCATAAAGCTTGATCATCTGGTGATCTTGTTCTATAGATAACAGTATTATTTCATATAGATAAGAACAAATTATGCATCAGCCCACAGTACTGCTGACGGGTGGCAGCGGTTTTATTGGCACACATCTCATCAAGGCACTTTTAGCTGCGGATTATAAAGTGATTGGACTCAGTCGTAAGGCTGGGCGTATCTCTAAATCACCACATTTAACTTGGGTACAGCAGCTCGATCAAATTCCTCATGACAGAATTGATTATGTGATTAATCTTGCAGGTGAAAGTATCGGCAAAGGTCGCTGGACAGAGACGCGTAAACAGCAATTATTAGAAAGTCGGGTCAAAACCACAGAAGCGCTGTATCAATATTTACGTAAACGTAAAATTTTTCCGAAATGCATTATTTCAGGTTCGGCTGTTGGCTATTATGGTATTGATATTGAAGAACAATGGACAAAAGTGTGCGATGAAAATGCTGCACCACAAGCCATTTTTATGTCAGAGCTATGCCAAAGTTGGGAGCAAGTCACACGCCAATTTCCTGAACAAAATACCATTATCACACGACTAGGTGTGGTCTTGGCTGAAGGTGGCGGAATCTTACCGCAAATGCTGCGACCGATTCAGCTCAATTTGGTCAACAAAATAGGTTCCGGTCGGCAGCCTTTTGTGTGGATACATATACAAGATGTGATCCGAAGTATGCTGTTTTTAATGAAACAAGCAGAGAAAAAACATGCATTGCTTGAACCCACGCCAATCGATCCGCATATTTTTAATTTAGTTGCGCCTGAACAATCGACGCAGGCTCAATTTGCGCAGATTGCAGCACGTCAATTAGCCAAAAAGCCGTGGCTCAATGTGCCTGCAATTGTTTTTAAAATTTTATTGGGTGAGCAATCGCAATTAATTTTAAATGGTCAACTGGTTCAGCCAGCTGCTTTATTACAGCAAGGCTTTGAGTTTAAATTTCCGACGTTAAAAGAAGCCTTGCAGGATTTATTGGCTTAGTTGAATTTGACGGATTGACCATTATTCGACGCTTAACAATGCATCTTGAAACAGGCGAGTCGGACTATAGTGGTCTGCATTGAATGAAGGCGTTTCCCCAGTCATCAGTTCAGCCAATAACTGAGCTGAAGCAGGTCCCATACATAAACCATTTCTAAAATGCCCAAAATTTGCCCATAGATTGTCGAAATTTGGCATCTGCCCAATATACGGAATCCCTTCAGGGGAAGATGGACGCAGGCCAGCCCAAGATTTCACAATCGGAAAGTTGGCAAGCTCTGGCACCATGTCAAAGCATGATTCTTGAATATGCTGCAAGGTTGTATTTGTTGTCTGAGTATCAAAGCCACATTGGCGCATACTTGAGCCGCAAACCACATGACCGTCTTGGCGTGGAATTAAGTACATAACTTTATTCATGCACATGGTCGGCAACCAGTTCTGCGGGGTTTTAAAGAGAAGCATTTGTCCCTGTACGGGTTGTACGGGTATCTCAATGTCCAGTTGTTCACTCCATGCGGCTGACCAAGCGCCCGTGGCAATAACGAATTGATCTGCTGTATGTTGTGTACCATCTGCGGTGGTGATGGACTGGATACGATTGTCCGAACGGTTTAATTGGTGGATCGGGCAATGTTCATAAATCTGAACTTTGGGATGCTGCTGTAAATAAGCCGTTAATGACTGCAAAAGTCGTGGATTACGGATGTTGGCTAATTGTGAAAAATAAATGCCATGTGCAAAGCGTGCTGAAATGTGAGGATTAATCTGCTCAATTTGCTCGGATTGTAAATATTCCGCCTGTTGCATCGGGTCTTGATGCAAACGGGCATAATCTAAGCCGATTTCAAAATCATCTTCATCAAAAATCAACATGCCAGTTTCATGAATTTCAAAATCAATCCCAGTCATAGGTTTTAATTTTTCATTCCATTTTTGGTAGCTCTGCTTGCCATAACGTGCGAGCGCATTGACTTCATTGGGATATCGCCAAGGATACATCGGGGAGAGGATGCCACCACCGGCCCATGATGCAGCGGAACCTGTGCGTTGTTGGTCGAAAATCGTCACCGTACAACCGCGTTCAACCAGTTCTAATGCGCTGAGTAAACCACTAATACCCGCCCCAATAATGGCAATATTCATGTTCTTTTAACCGATGAATGTATGAGTTTGATCTTAACTTCAGCAACGCCGAAGTTTTTCTTCCAAGACTGTTTTTTAAATTTTACAGATATAAAAAAAGCCTTCCCGAACGTTACCATTTCAGGAAGGCTTTGCAGGTTATTTCATGTCTTTCAACATGAGTGCTGCATCTTCAGCAAAGTAAGTCCAGATCCCATCTGCACCTGCACGGCGGCAGCTCATAAGCGATTCGATAATCACGCTATCAGACAGCCAACCATTTTGAATGGCACCTGCCAACATGGCGTATTCGCCACTCACTTGATAGACAAATGTTGGAACACCGAAATTATCTTTGACTTCACGGACGATATCTAAATACGGCATACCCGGTTTTACAATCACCATGTCGGCGCCTTCTTGGATATCCAGTGCGATTTCATGTAGAGCTTCTGCACGGTTACCGATGTCCATTTGATAGTTATATTTATTGCCACCTTTGAGGTTGCTTGAAGAACCTACCGCATCACGGAATGGCCCGTAAAAGCTAGACGCATATTTTGCAGAATAAGCCATGATATTGGTATAGATATGGCCATTGGCTTCAAGCGCTTGGCGGATTGCGCCGATACGACCATCCATCATGTCACTTGGTGCAACCACATCTACACCTGCTTCTGCATGGCTGAGTGCTTGTTTAATTAAGCATTCAACAGTTTCATCATTTAACACATAGCCTGTGTCATCGATAATGCCATCCTGACCATGTGTGGTATATGGGTCGAGCGCACCATCACTGATTAAGACCATTTCAGGCAGTTCTTTTTTTAATAATCGGATGGTGCTTTGGACTAAGCCATCTTCACGCCAAGCTGCTTCAGCCGTTAAGCTTTTATCTTCCTGTGGGGTAACAGGGAATAATGCTAATTTTGAAACACCCAATTCGAGTAAACGTTCTGCCTTTTTTAGTAACAAGTCAGCAGATAGACGCTGTACGTTTGGCATGCTTGGAATGTCTTGAGTTTGTTGCTGGCCTGGCAACACAAATACTGGATAAATGAGATGATCAGTCGTCAGTTGAGTTTCACGCACCATGGCACGAAGCTGGTCATTTTTACGAATGCGACGCATGCGAGTGGCAGGAAAAGCTGGACGATTGAACGTATAGGTCATAACAATCTCATTGATCAGTATTAAACTTTGACTATTGTAGACGCATAATGAGGGTTTGGCGCACCCCGTATTATTTTTTTATTCAATGACAGCGATTCGAGTAGGCTATGACAGATGTAAATAAGAGTTGGACCGGTAATATTGACCTAAACTCGAAGAATGAAATCGATACTTTATTAAATAACATTGCTCAAGCATTTAACAGCTCCCCATTTTTTTTACACAATGCCATGAAAATGACGGTGATCGATGGTCAGATCGAAGCACGTGTGGACATGGCTAGTAATCTAATAGGAAATGTCGCATTCCAAATTTTACATGGTGGTGTTGCGGCAACTTTACTCGACAGTATCGGTGGTATTTCAGCGATGGCTGAATTGTATAAAAAGGCCACAGCTGAAGATCTAGCAGAAACAAGTAAAAAGGTATCTCGCTTAGCGACCGTCGATATGCGTGTGGATTATTTGGCGCCAGGACGTGGACAGTATTTCGTTGCACGAGCTGAAACCTTACGTTTAGGTCGTAAGGGCTGCACCATGCGTATGACCATGGTCAATGATGAAGGTAAAGCGATTGCAACAGCGATTGCATCGTATGCTTATTAAGCCATTTTTAAGTTAACACATTCAAAATGATGAAAAAATAAAGTCCAGCATTGGCAGCAGGGCATGATTTTATCCTGTTGCCGACGAAAAAAAGACTGACGAGTTACATTTTCTATTCTCAGGATATGATTTTTTAGCTTTAAAATGCCGGAAAATTGAAGAAGATAGACTTTCTCACGACACCATTATCTGACAGCAAAGTTGACATGCTTTGCAAAGCTCATGATGCCATGACCAAGTCTGCTAGATTTAGGACAAATCTATGACAGATACCGTTAGTAACCTGCCAGAAACCCCATCTACAGAGCAGCCCACCGATCAGGAATTAAAAGCACGCAGAAAAAAAGGCCTTGGTATAGTGGCTGTATTGATCGTGATTGCTTTGGTGATGTATTTGATTTGGTCAATATTTCTAAATCATTCCGTCAGTACCGATAATGCCTATGTCGGTGCAGAAACAGCGTCGATTACCTCGATGGTCACGGGGCAAGTGGCAGAGGTTTTGGTGAGTGATACGCAGCAAGTGAAAAAAGGCGATGTGCTTGTTCGCATTGATGCTCGTGATGCTGAAATTGCCTTAGCTCAGGCACAGGCTGAATTACTTAAAGCAAAACGCCAATACAAACAAACTGCGGCGAATAGTAGTTCTTTAAACTCACAAATCTTTGTCAGTGATGATGCAATTCATAGTGCAAGCGCACAAGTGGCCAAAGCACAAGCCGATCTGAATAAAGCACAAGATGAATTACAACGTCGTCAACAATTGGCTGCTTCAGGTGCGATTTCTAAAGAAGAATTAAGCACAGCGCAGAGTGCTGTGAATACCGCTAAAGCCAGTTTTGATGTGGCACAAGCAGGACTCGCTCAAGCCAAATCTAGTCAAAAAGCGGCACAAAGTAATAAAGCTGCAAATGATGCATTAATTCAAGACAGCAATGAAAATTCAACCCCAGATGTTTTAATTGCACAAGCACGTCTACAACAAGCTCAGTTGGACTTAGAACGTACACAAATTAAAGCACCCTTTGATGGTGTAGTGACACGTCGCAATATTCAAGTTGGGCAACGCATTGCACCGGGAACGTCATTAATGATGGTGGTGCCTGTCTCTCAGTTATATGTCGATGCCAACTTTAAAGAAAGCCAATTGGCAGGGGTGCAAGCGGGTCAAAAAGTTGAACTGACGTCTGATCTGTATGGTGACAAAGTTAAATTTAATGGCATAGTCACTGGTTTTTCTGGTGGTACAGGTTCAGCATTTGCCTTGATTCCTGCGCAAAATGCCACAGGGAACTGGATTAAAGTGGTTCAGCGTTTACCTGTGAGGATTCGTTTAGATCCAAAAGAGTTGGCAGAACATCCACTCCGTGTGGGGCTGTCTATGGAAGCGACGATTGACCTGAAATCGAAGTAATTGCCTATGAATCAGCAAATGCAAATGACTGACCTAAAAGGTGGTCGTCTGATTCTCGCTGCCTTGGTCTTGGCATTGGCGAACTTTATGGTTGTGCTCGACATGACCATTGCCAATGTATCTGTGCCGCATATTACCGGTAGCCTTGCAGTATCGGCATCCCAAGGGACATGGGTCATTACCTCCTATGCTGTGGCAGAAGCGATTTGTGTGCCATTAACCGGTTGGCTCGCTGGACGCTTTGGTTCTGTACGGGTTTTTGTGATCAGCCTGTTTGGCTTTACAGTATTTTCGATACTGTGTGGTTTATCGACCAGTTTGGAAATGTTGGTGTTTTGCCGAATTGGGCAAGGCTTGTTTGGTGGCCCGATTATGCCACTGAGCCAAACGTTGTTAATGCGCATTTTCCCTCCTGAAAAGCAATCCCAAGCCATGGGGATGTGGGCAATGACTACCGTCGTTGGTCCCATTTTAGGTCCAATTTTGGGTGGTACGATCAGTGATAATTTATCTTGGCATTGGATTTTCTTTATCAATATTCCTGTCGGGATCGGTTGTGCTATCGCAGCGATGCGCTTACTGAAAACGGCTGAAACTCCAACGCAGAAATTGAAAATAGACCGCGGTGGCTTACTGCTGTTGGTGTTGTGGATCGGTGCCTTGCAATTGATGTTGGACTTAGGCCATGAGCGAGATTGGTTTAATAATCCATTTATCGTGGTGTTGGCACTGACGGCATTTGTCGGGTTGATCGTTTTCACGATTTGGGAGTTGACTGAACGGCATCCAGTGGTGAATATACTGCTGTTTAAGTACCGAAGTTTTACCATTTCGGTCTTGGCTTTGGCCTTTGGTTTTGGTGCCTTCTTCGGCAGTATTGTCCTGATTCCGCAGTGGTTACAGATAAACTTGGGCTATACCGCAACGTGGGCAGGCTATCTCACCGCAACGATGGGCGTCGGTAGTCTGACCATGTCGCCAATTGTTGCGAAGCTTGCAACCAAATACGACCAACGTGCTTTGGCGAGTTTTGGTTTAAGTATCTTGGGCGGAGTAACCCTTATGCGCGCCTTTTGGACCACGGATGCGGACTTTATGGCTTTGGCTTTACCGCAAATATTACAAGGTTTTGCCGTGCCATTTTTCTTCATTCCCTTGTCAAATATGGCCTTAGCATCTGTACTGCCACAAGACATGGCATCTGCAGCAGGTTTGATGAACTTCTTAAGAACCATGGCAGGGGCAATTGGAGCCTCGATTGCAGTAACCATTTGGGATGATCACACCAAAGTCGCACGCAGTGAAATGGTCAGTAATTTA
This sequence comes from Acinetobacter sp. YH12052, assembly GCF_013419835.1. NCBI lineage: Bacteria > Pseudomonadati > Pseudomonadota > Gammaproteobacteria > Moraxellales > Moraxellaceae > Acinetobacter > Acinetobacter sp. YH12052. Next base: position 96,201 of record NZ_VOZI01000010.1, on the reverse strand, counting down.
CATGTTACTGAGGTACAAAACACCTTGGTGAATAATGGAATGAGCTCAGAAGCTGCTTTGGGATATATCTCCAGTTTGGTGGATAAAGAAGCCTTAACGCTTTCAGCCAATCATGTGTTTTTAGTCTTGGCGGGTGTCTTTATATTCGCTGCACTGATCATTTGGCTCTGTCCGCGACCTAAAGCAGGTGTGGGTGGTGGTCATGCACATTAAATATTATCAAGTATAAAAAAACCGCTCAAATGAGCGGTTTTTTTTTATTGCATACGGTGTTGATTGAAAAAAATTAAAGGTCCGAGCGCGCCCGTTTGAGTGCAGACTGCCACTGAGCCAAATGAAATTCACGTTGATCAGCATTCATTTTTGGTTCAAAAGCACGTTCTAATTGCCATGATGCAGCAATTTCATCAAGATTTGAAAACACACCCGCTTTGAGTCCGGCCATTGCGGCAGCGCCCCATGCTGTTGATTCTAAAAGTTTAGGACGCAGTACAGGCACATTTAAAATATCGGCCTGAAATTGCATCAGCATATCATTGCTACTGGCACCGCCATCGACCCTGAGTTCTTTAAGTGGACTAGACAGGTCTGACTGCATGGCGGTCAATACATCCGACACTTGAAAGGCAATGGCCTCTAAGGCGGCACGAGCTATGTGGGATTTATTTGTACCACGTGACATTCCACAGAGGAGGGCACGGGCATCACTATCCCAATGCGGAGCGCCTAGCCCAGTAAAGGCAGGAACCAAAACCACGCCATCGGTATGCTCCACTTGGCACGCGAGTTTTTCAACATCACTGCTTTTTTGAATAATCCCTAAACCGTCTCTTAGCCATTGCACGATTGCGCCAGCCATAAATACACTGCCTTCTAGTGCATAATGGGTTTGACCTTGAGCTTGCCATGCAAGTGTCGAGAGTAATTTATTGTGGCTATATTGAACTTCAGTGCCGGTGTTAAAGAGCATGAAACAGCCGGTACCATAGGTATTTTTTGCTGTTCCTGCGTCAAAGCATGATTGTCCAAATAACGCAGATTGCTGATCACCTAAAATGCCGGTAATGGGAATGTTTGCGCCAAGTAAACCTGTCGCGGTATCTGCAATATATTCATCTGAACTGATGATTTTAGGAAGAACCGAAAGGGGAATATCGAATAATTCTAAGAGTTCTTCATCCCATGCTTGTTGCTGCAAGTTCATTAGCATGGTTCGTGAGGCGTTGCTGGCTTCAATCACATGCTCTGCACCTTGCGTCAGATTCCACACCAACCAACTATCAATTGTGCCGAAAGCCACATGACCTTGCTCAGCGAGTTCACGTAGACCTTGAGTGTGTTCTAATAACCAGACCAATTTCCCAGCACTAAAATAGGGGTCGATACGTAAACCGGTCTTTTTGTGAATGAGGTCATTGAGGTTTTGTTGAGTTAGTTGCCCACACCACTCGGTTGCACGGCGGTCTTGCCAGACAATTGCAGGAGCGAGCGGTTGACCTGTGCGTTTATCCCAAACCACAGTGGTTTCACGCTGATTGGTCAGGCCAATGGCTTTAATGTCTTTGGCGAGGATACGGGCAGAAGCGAGCGCTTGCTGTACGACGGCAATTTGGGTACTCCAAATTTCCTGAGCATCTTGCTCCACCCAACCCGAATGTGGGGTTTGAATATGGGTTTCCCGTTGAGCTGTAGCTTGAACTTGTCCATGTTCGTTAAAAATGATCGCACGACTTGAAGTCGTTCCTTGATCGAGTGCCAATAAATAGCTCATATATTTTTCTTTTGCGGTCTTGAAAAATAAAATATTAACGCAATTATGTAATTAAGCGCAGATCAATGTGTAATTGTTTCAAAATTGCATCGCAATTTTTTGCAGTTATGCTATGATGACGCTACTTTGGGGATGTTTCTGGCTTCGACGCTGGTGATGAAACTCATAGATGCATGTCGAGAGCGCATTTTCTCTCGTAAATCAAATTTGCATATTTTAGTCGCAAACGACGAAACTTACGCTCTAGCTGCCTAAGGGCAGCTTGTCCGCATCCCTGAATACTTGTGGTTAGGGGTCCCGACTGAAGCGAACGCACACAAGTCCGTATAAGATCAAGCCTTGGGGTCTTATACTAAATCTTAAAGGATCGCGATTTGTACCCTGTTCGTCGGGTCACAAAGAGCTAAATCAATAGACGATATCTAAGCATGTAGTATTCTCGAGCGTAGTGCTGGCGGACGCGGGTTCAACTCCCGCCATCTCCACCAAAATTCTAAAAAGTCGAACCTTCGGGTTCGGCTTTTTTTATGATTAATTAAAAACATTTTTTGGTACAACAATGACTCAAGTCCAGCTTCAAGAACTGCAAAAACAACTCTGGAATATTGCCAATACTTTGCGCGGTAAAATGGGGGCAGATGAATTCCGTGATTACATTTTGGGCTTGATCTTCTACAAATATTTGTCTGAAAAAATTCAAAATAATGCCAACGACATTTTGGCGCCTGATCAAATTAAGTTTGCAGAATTGGTCGAAGATACTGAAATTAATCAAGCATATTTGAGTGCTGTGCGTGAAGAATGTCTTGCGAGTATGGGCTACTTCTTAGCACCACAAGAATTGTTCCATAGTATGGCAACATTGGCTCGAGCAAAAAAATACATTTTGGATGATGTAATTAAAACCCTTAAGGCAATTGAGCAAAGTACGCTGCGTACAGATGCGGCAGATGATTTTTCGCATTTGTTTGAAGACATGGATTTAAGTTCGACTAAGTTGGGAAATACGCCTGATGACCGCAATGAGCTGATTAGCCGTGTAATCGTACATTTAGACGATATTAATTTTGATCTGTCGAATACTGAGTCTGATATTTTAGGCGATGCTTATGAATTCTTAATTGGTGAATTTGCTTCAGGTGCTGGTAAAAAAGCAGGTGAGTTTTATACACCGCAAATGGTTTCTACTTTGCTTGCAAAACTTGTCACCTTAGGTAAAGAACGTCTACGCAGTGTATATGACCCGACTTGTGGTTCAGGATCTTTATTGCTACGTGTAAAGCGTGAAGTCGGCGATGTGGATGCGATTTACGGTCAAGAAATGAATCGTACGACCTATAACTTGGCACGTATGAACATGATTTTGCATGATGTGCATTATTCAAAGTTTGAAATTAAGCAGGAAGATACTTTAAAACGTCCACAGCATATGGAATTGAAATTTGATGCGATTGTAGCGAATCCACCATTTTCGGCAAAGTGGTCTGCGAGTGAGTCATACTTAAGCGATCCGCGTTTCCGTGATTTTGGCAAATTAGCTCCAAGTTCTAAGGCCGATATGGCGTTTTTACAGCACATGCTTTATCAGTTAGATGAAAATGGGACTTTGGCGATTGTACTGCCGCATGGGGTTTTGTTCCGTGGTTCGAGTGAAGGGCATATTCGTAAGCATCTAATTGAAAAGTTAAATGTGATTGATACGATTATTGGTTTGCCTGCCAATATTTTCTATGGCACGACTATTCCGACTTGTGTGTTGGTGTTGAAGAAAAACCGTGAGCATAGCGACAATATTTTATTTATTGATGCGAGCAACGAGTTTGATAAGCAAAAGAATCAAAACAAGCTCTTGCCTGAGCATTTAGATAATATTGTTGGTGCATTTGAAAACCGTCAAAATATTGAAAAATATGCATACGTAGCGAGTCTGCAAGAAGTTGCTGACAATGATTACAATTTGAATATTCCGCGTTATGTGGATACTTTTGAAGCCGAAGCTGAAATTGATTTAGATGCAATAGCGAAACAGCTTCAAGCCTTAGAGGTTGAAAGTCTAAAAACTGATGCAGAAATTTCTAAGTTTTGTGCAGAACTCGGCATTGATTCACCTTTTGCGGAGGTGAAGTAATGGCTTCGCCTAAGTTACGGTTTAAAGAGTTTGAAGCGGATTGGTTTATATTACCTTTAAAAAAACTCTGTAAAATTAATCAAGGATTGCAAATTGCGATTGAAGATCGTTTTCTAGAAAATGGTGAAAATAGATTTTTTTATATTACAAATGAATTTCTCAGAGAGAGTGCTAAAAAAAGTTATTTTATTGAGAATCCACCTATCTCAGTAAGATGTAAATCAGACGATATTTTGATGACTAGAACAGGAAATACTGGTCAAGTAGTTACAAATGTCGAAGGTGCGTTTCATAATAACTTTTTTAAAATCGATTTTGACAGAAGGCAGGTTGATAAAAACTTCTTTGTTGAATTTTTAAGAAAAAATACGACTCAGCATTTGATTCTGAAATATGCAGGGGCGTCGACGATCCCTGATCTTAATCACTCAGATTTTTATCGTATTCAGATGCCGATAACATCAATAGACGAACAAACCCAAATCGCTTCTTTTCTTTCCGCTGTGGATGAAAAGATTAACCTACTAACTCAGAAATATGAACTACTGAGCCAATATAAACAGGGCATGATGCAAAAACTGTTTAGCCAGCAGATTCGTTTTAAAGCGGATGATGGGAAGGAGTTTGGGGAGTGGGAAGAGAAATTTTTGAAAGAGTTTTTTCCTAAAATTAGAAATGGTTTTGTCGGTGTGGCAACTCCTTATTATGTGGAATCTGGAGTTAAATATCTTCAAGGTAAGAACATCAAAAATGGAAAAATTGATGCCACAGGACTTATCTATATCAACAATGAATTTCATCAAAAAAAGACAAATTCAATATTGCATACTAATGACATTTTGATGGTTCAAAGTGGCCATGTTGGAGAGTGTGCTGTTGTTACCGATGAGTATAAAAATGGAAATTGTCATGCACTTTTGGTTCTAACACCTAAATCCTCTCAAATAGTGAATTCTGAATTTGTTGTATATTACTTTTACTCAGAGTTTGGAAAGAAAAAAATTACCCTAATCAAAACAGGTAATACAATTGAACATATTTTAGCTTCAGATATTAAAGAAGTTTCTATGTTATTTCCATGTATTGAGGAACAAACCAAAATCGCTAATTTCCTATCAGCCATTGATCAAAAAATTGAAGTCGTTGCACTGCAAATTGAACAAGCTAAACAGTGGAAAAAAGGCTTGTTACAGCAAATGTTTGTGTGATTGTTATATGGTTTTATAAAATTCCTGCATTTATTCAAATGCGGGAATTTTTTTATTTAAGAAAGTACTGAAAGATTCCTAAAAGAAAAAACAGTGATCTGTATCATCAGTTTAGATGTTTATTTGATGAATTTAAAAGATTGAAAAATATAATAAATCTATTAGAATCAAAAGATATACATACCAATAGTTAAAAACTGAGCAGTATTATAAATGTCGACCCAAAAAGAACTTGAACTCGAAAACCAATTTATAGCGCACTTAACAACTTTAGGGTACGAACGTGTTCAGTACAGAAACGAAACAGCTTTACTCCTAAACTTAAAAAATCAAATAGAGAAATTTAACGCACTGACTGCACCACTCACACATGAGCAATGGGAACAGGTGTGGAATTACCTGAGCAGTGAACATACGATTTTCGGCAAAGCCAAACTATTGCGTGGTTCATACCAGCTTAAACATGATGACGGTACGACCCAAACACTGCGATTTTTAAGTGATGATGCAGAAAAAAATATTTTTCAAGTGACTAACCAAGTGACGGTTCAATACGGTGAGAGCGGTACAGAAACCAGCCGTTTTGATGTCACGCTATTGATCAACGGCTTTCCGTTGGTACAAGTTGAACTTAAGCGTAGTGGCGTAGAAATCGCACAAGCGTTTCACCAAGTGCATAACTACAGTAAAGACGCCTATACATCTGGAAAAGGTTTGTTTGGATACATACAGCTGTTTGTCATTAGCAACAGCGTAAATTGCTTATATTATTCACATGGCACACCATTGTTTGATTTCACATTTCCGTGGGCCGATGAAAACAACAAAGCAATTAATGACTTGAGTAAATTTACCGAAGCATTTTTAAACGCACCACATATTACGAAAATGATCAGTAAATACATCGTTCAGCATCAAACAAATGAATGCTTAATGGTGCTACGACCTTATCAAGTCTATGCAGTTGAAAACATGATTCAGCATGTGAAAACCTCAACCGATCATGCCTATATTTGGCATACAACGGGTTCGGGTAAAACACTCACGGCATTTAAAGCCAGTGAAATCATGCGTCAGTTGCCAGAAATAGAAAAAGTTATCTTTGTCGTGGACCGAAAAGACCTAGATAATCAAACCACTAAAGAGTTCAATGCCTTTGTTCCCGACTGCGTAGACCAAACGACCAACACCAAAACATTGGTCGAACAGCTCATCGGTAAACGGCTGAACTCACGAAAAAATGAAAGCAATTTACTTACAGATAAATTGGTCGTGACGACCATTCAAAAGCTGAATAACGCAATTACACTCCCTAAATTCAGAGAATTGATCGCTGATTTGGCAGATAAAAAAGTCGTATTTATTTTTGATGAATGCCACCGCAGTCAATTTGGTGATACTCACCAAAATATCAAACGCTTCTTTAAACAGGCGCAAATGTTCGGTTTTACAGGCACGCCTATTTTTCCTGTGAACTGTCAAAGCATTGGTGGCGTGAAATACACCACAGAATATCTATTCCCTAAACGATTGCATAAATATGTGATTGTCGATGCGATAGCAGATAAAAATGTTTTACCATTTCAAATTGATTACGTAGGACAATTTACCGCTCATCAGGTGAATGCAGGTGATGAAAAAATACAAGGCATCGATACTAAAGAACTGTATGACAACCCTGAGCGCTTAGAAAAAATTGTACGTTATATTTTAAAAAATCATGACAAAAAAACGGCAAAACGCGAATTTTGTTCAATGTTTTGTGTCAGCTCAGTAGATGTCCTGCTTCAATATTATGCAATATTTGCCAAAGTCCAAGCAGAGTTGGTTGCAGAAGCGGACAAGAAGGAAGAAATTTATACCCCTTTAGTGATTGGTACGATTTTTTCTTTTGGAGCGCAGGACACGACAAACGACGCCAATGACTCCACAACAGGTACGATTTCTGAAGAAGAACTAGAACAGCCGAGTCAAGTTGATATGGGGCGTAAAGCACAACTTGAACGGATCATTGCAGAATTCAATACACGCCATCTGACTAGCTATAACTGCGACGAAGGATTTTATGAATATTATAAAAATCTAGGTGATCGAGTTAAGTACTTCAAAGTACCTAAACCACCTAAAGAAGTTGGGGAGCTTAAAGGGCCACCAATTGATTTGCTGTTGGTGGTGAATATGTTCCTGACAGGTTTTGACTCATTGCCACTTAATACGATTTATGTCGACAAGAACTTAAAATATCACGGTTTAATTCAGGCTTTTTCGCGTACAAACCGTATTTATAAGCCAACAAAAGCTTTTGGCAATGTCGTGTGTTTTAGAAATTTAAAGCAGGCAACAGATAAAGCTCTTTCTACTTTTGCAGACGACCAAAATTTTGAGCAAGTGATTGTGCCACCGTTGGATCAACAATTAGCAGAATTTAATAAGTGTGTTAGTGAATTAAGAAAAATAACACCTGAGTGTCAGTCAGTAGATGATCTAAAACTCGAAAGTCAGCAGTTGCAGTTTATTCAAGCTTTTCGTGATGTGATTCGTCTACATTCACAACTGAAAATGTATACAGACTTTGATGTTGATAACGCAGTTATAGTGCCGCAAGAACTTGAAGACTATAAATCTAAATATAAAGATTTATATGACAGAATAAATAAAGGTACAGCAGTTGAAAAAGATTCAGTGCTACGTGACGTGAATTTTGCTTTAGATTTTATTATTAGTGATTATGTAAATCAGGATTATATTTATACATTATTAAATATGATTGCTGCTGCGCCACCGTCCTCGATTCAAAGAGCGAAACAGCAGCAACAACTCCAATCTTTACTCAGTAATGACCGAAAAATGTATAAAAAAATGGATTTGATTCAGAAATTTATTGATGAACAAATACCACGAATGCTGAATGGCCAAAGTGTTCAAGATGCATTTAAGCAGTTTTGGGATGCAGAAAAACAGCAAGCCTATGATGTCTTTTGTAAAGATGAAAATCTTGTGATTGATGAATTTAAAAAAGTGGTTCAACGATTTGATTTTACTGAACGTTTTCCGCACGCACATGAAATTCGTCCATTGCCAAAAAACAAGCCTTCAGCACTGGTGAGTAAAGTCTATTTTGAGGGATTGCATCAGAAAACCAATGCGATTTTAGAAAAATATGATTTACGGATTTAAACGTTAAGCTAAGTTATGAAAAATATTTGCTTAAAAGGAGGATTCTTTTTTTATGGAATTTAAGAACCTTATCCTGTTTATTCAATAATTGTATGATTAAATTTCTTAGAATAAATATGATTTAAAAACAAATCACAAAGTGAGGCGAAAATTAAATTTCGCGCCAAACTTCATTCTTATCTTTCAATGAAATCACAAAGTTAAATTTGTCATCATTACTTACCAAAAGGCCTTCTGGCGTTTGCATAATCACTTTTAGAACGGTACCAGTTTCAAAAACCAAAGGACTGCAATTTTCTTTATTTAATGTAATTGGTTTGAGTAATTCAACAATTGCACTTTCCATTTTACTTCCCCAAGCATAGGTTGTTAATTGAACTTAGCATATTATTGGTGAAGAAACATGTTTTGTAAATGACGTGAGCTACATCGCAGAAAATATTTTAGAGAATTCCATAACTTAAGTTTAAATAATGGTTAAATAAATTATGGTTTTTTAATCTATTGATATCAAAAATAATTTTAAAATATGACAATCTTTTTAACTGTAATTATATGTCCTAAGATGCGTCTTTTGTTCCACAAACAATGACCAGATCATCAAAAGGGCATGATTAATAATGAATTTAAGGTGAACTTCAGTTTTCATGCTTAAGCTAACAGAATGATGTGTCGTCTTGTATTTGATTGTTAAATTTCAGATTAAACAGCGTTAAATATTCAATCTGAACAAGAAAATTAATGAAATAAAACTTATCATCAGCAACTCAAACTAAAAACAAAGATTCAGGGAAATGTAGGACTAATGTTTAAATCTTTTTTTCCAAATCCAAAATGGTTTTTTGGATCATTCCTTATATGGTTCATAATTAATATCGCCTTATGGTATAGCGGTGGTCATAGTTGGGGGACGATGTTCGGTTTACCTGCAAATTATCATCAAGCAGAATTGCCTATTGGTATTAGCCGATTTTGGAGCCCCAAATTTTTATGGTTCTATGCTTGGTTTTTTGTAGCAACGGCGCTTTTTGCAGCCTTTTGGAAGATTAAATCAGATAATCCTTGGCAGCGATGGTCAGTGTGGGGAACCGCACTTATTCTATTTAATGTTTGGTTTAGTGTGGAATGTAATGTCGTGATCAATGCTTGGTATAACCCATTCTATGACCTGATCCAGAAAATGCTTTCAGGTGGTGGGGGCGAAGTGACGATGCTATATTCTGAGATACTGACTTTTCTCTATGTGGCCATGGTGTATGTCACACTGGCTGTATTGAACCTGTTTTTCGTCAGTCATTATGTTTTTCGTTGGCGTACTGCAATGAATGACTTTTATACTGCGCATTGGGAAAAACTGAGAACCATCGAAGGTGCCTCACAGCGTATTCAAGAAGACACGATGCGCTTTGCAAAAACCACAGAAGGACTTGGGGTTAGCTTAGTTGAATCGGTGATGACCTTAATTGCATTTCTACCTGTGCTGCTAACTTTATCAACACATGTAAAGAAATTACCTGTCGTGGGGGAAATCGCCTATGCATTGGTTTGGGCGGCAGTCCTTTGGGCGGTTTTAGGGACGGTTATTTTAATGCTGGTGGGTTATAAACTACCGGGTTTGGAGTTTAATAATCAAAAAGTCGAAGCAGCATATCGTAAAGAATTAGTATATGGTGAAGATCATGCAGATCGAGCAGACCCTTTCACATTAAAAGAATTATTTACTAAAGTTCGTTTTAATTATTTTAGACTGTATTTCCACTACGCTTATTTCAACCTCGTTCGTATTTGGTATATGCAGCTTGATAATATTTATGGGTTCTTTGTATTGTTTCCAAGTATTGCAGCGGGAACAATCACGCTCGGTATATTAATGCAAATTTTAAATGTCTTTGGACGTGTACGTGATTCCTTTCAATACCTGATTTCCTCGTGGACAACTATTATCGAACTGATTTCTATTTATAAACGTTTAAGAGCATTTGAAGAAAAAATTAACAATTGAGTTTATAAATTTAAAAAAAACCTGTAATAAAATGCAGGTTTTTTTATGACTTTAATTTTAAGTTAATATATTTCAATAAAATCAATAGATTAATATTTTTAGATGAGCTGTTTTTTTACTCGATTCCATATTGTCGCTCGAATCATGGATAGGCCCAGCTTTATATTATTATTAATAATAGAGGCTTGTTCTGATGGCAGATTTGATAAGCACATAGCGATACATAAATGCTTGCGAAATAACCTAAAAGGGAACGATGATGACCGTTCACCAAGGATAAACAAATACACTTAAATAAAATGTGAAATTCATCAAATTAAAATTAACAACATATGCACACATCTCAAACGTGTACGATTTTAGTGATTAAATTTATAAAAATAATAAATAAAATCAAGATTATAAAATTGTGAAAGGCACTAAATTACGCTATTTTTTAAGGGTGAATTTTTTGAGATTTTTGCTGTGAATTTAAAGGCAATTTTATGGGTGGGGAGTATTGGATTTGCATTACATGGTTGTACAACCATGCAGAGTTTAAACCCAAATTCATTTAATCATTATGCATCACCACAAGAAGTGATTAATCAAAAAGGGCTAAATAGCTCAAATGGGAAGGCGAAAGAATACGTCTATGATTGGGGGCCACAAAAGAAAAATATGGAAGCAGAATCAGTTATACCCAAGCAAAATATGAGCAGTTACTGCCAAGCCAAAAATGGCAAATTTATTCAACTGAATAAAAGCAATTTGAACCAAGTCAAAAATGCATGGAGTCGTAAATTATTAGCGACCTATAGCAGTATAAAACAGGGCACAGGCGTATTTCAGTGTAGTCAGGCAGATGGACAACGCTGGATGGTTGCAATTGAACCCGTTTCCGAGCGTAAATCAAATGACCGTTCTGAAACCCGCTTAGTGAGTTTGTATACAGCAATCATCGGACCCGAAGAACGTCGCAAAAATTATAATAAACAAGAAGAAGCTGTTGCTAAAAAAGCCACATCAAGCAAAGCAAAACAAACGACAACAAAAAGCAATGCGAAAGATGAAACAAAAAAAGAAGTAGAGACAAAAAAAGAAACAAAAGCCAAAGAGCCTGAAAATAAACCTGTAGTGAAACCAGTTGCAGAAACATCTCAGCAGATACAAATGCGTTTATATGTGAATGCACGACGTGACTTAAATGCAGGAAAAAACCAAGTCACCGCTTGTAATAATGCACAGCGCGCTTATAGCTATGGCAAATTAAATGGTGCAAATGCCAATAGAGCCTATGCTGAATCAGGTATGCTCGTTGCAAAATGCTTAACCTCAGTGCCTGCATATAGCAAAAGTTATCCAAACGCCAATGCAAGAGCCAAAGGCATCCTACAAAACTTGGCGACTAACTATAATCACGCAGGGGCAAAAAATATGTTGAATCGTATGAAATAAACCTCAACAGGATAAAAGCCATTTGGGGAAATAGGCTTTTATCCTGATCCATTCATGTACTCAGACAAAGTTTTTACAAAATAATAAGGAAAAACCATGAGTTCAGTAAATGAAACTTATTTTAATGCACCATTATTTGACCGAGAATTCGCAGAAATTACAGTCAATATCGAGCAAACACCCTTCTTTTTGAATGATCGTGGGCATCCAACATATTTAGCATCACTTGGAGCAGGAATTCATTTAATTACCGAGTCACCAACCAATGCGAAAATGACGATGGGAAATCCCTACGCAGTTCCTTCCGAAATTTCGACGATAACTACCGATTGGGGCGAGCAAACTGAGCTTGATTTTGAAGAGCAACACTTCGAGTTTATGCCATTGGTGGCAAGCAAAGAAACCGCGGCAGCTTTTGGTATCACCTTAGTTCAGGCAGGTGAAGCGATTCAGATTCATTCAAATCAAAAACGACTGTCAGAGATTCATTATGAATACGGCATGATGGCAGGTCATTGTTTTGCCTATCTAGATGGCGGTAAGCCTGACTGTAGTGGAAAAAACTTATTTCCTTATGTGGCTACTGATTTAGAACATCATGACTTTCCGCATATTTTTAGCGCGACAGATCAGGATCATTTGCCTCTGGTCATCTCAGTAGGACGCTATTTTCCAAATCTAGGCAAGATTTACTTGGCAGATTTATGGGTCAATCCGGGGGATGCTTTATACATTCCTGCGAAACCCAAATATTCGAATCCCGAGTTTATTGACCTACATAACAACCGTAATGCAGCACTTGCCTGTTGGCGAGGTGACAGCAATAAATCGACGTTGACCACCCATAGTTTGCTTGATCCCCATGGATATTTTCACTGGTATTGGAATAGAAGGCCAACGATTCACCCTCTTATCTATGCACCGACTCGCAAAAATGAATAGTTGAGTTACATAGACCAAACAGCAAATACAGCACTTCATGATACAAAGGTGACACAAGTTTTGGGAGTTTGGTCTATGGCTTACGGTTTATCTAAAAAATTACATCTACGTTTTTCACGACCAACAGGTTTGGCTTTATTGACGCTCATGATGCTCGGAACGACTCAGGTGAGTTTGGCGAGTCCGACGGTCGATCAGCTCAGTCAATGTTTAGTGAAATCGACTACTGCGGCGGATAAAAAGGCGGTTTTACAATGGACCTTTTCTGCATTGGCAGCACATCCAGATTTAAAACAGTACAGTAATGTCAGTGATGCGCAAAAAACGCAACTCGATAAAAATTTGGCGCAGGTCATGCAACGAATCTTGGTTGAGCAATGTTCTACGCAAACGCAGGCTGTAATTCAAGCCGATGGTCTACAGGCTGTAGGCGAAAGTTTTCAAGAGCTTGGTAGTATCACAGGGGGTGAAATTTTAAAGACGCCTGCAATTAAACAACAATTGCAAGGCGTACTGCGTTATGTCGATTTGAATAAATTGGTGACCAAATTTTTAACCCCAGAAATTTGGAATAAGTTAGGTGTAGTTCGTTAATTTTATTTTGAGTAAATAAAAAAATGCTCCTTTTATACAAGGAGCATTTTTTATGGATTCACCCTAAATGGATGATGATCCAATGCGTTTTAGTTTGGTGACTCAAGCATTAAATGGTAATCGTCGCGCCTAATGCTTTAATAAATTGCGCCATCCACGCAGGGTGAGCAGGCCAAGCAGGAGCAGTAACTAAATGACCGTCGGTCACTGCATCCGTGACTGCAATATCTGCATACTGACCGCCAGCCAGTTTAACTTCGGCGGCACATGCAGGATAAGCGGAACATGTACGGCCTTTCAGTACATCGGCTGCTGCCAAAATTTGCGCACCATGACAAACCGCTGCAATCGGTTTTTTCGCTGCGTCAAATTCGCGTACGATTTCAATCACACGTGCATTCATACGTAAATATTCAGGTGCACGACCACCCGGAATCACTAAGCCGACATAGTTATCTGAGTTAACTGCATCAAAGTCATAGTTAATGGCAAAGTTATGACCGCGTTTTTCGCTATAGGTTTGTTCACCTTCAAAATCATGAATCGCTGTGGCAATGTTGTCACCGGCTTTTTTGTCAGGGCAAACGGCATGAACGGTATAACCAAGACCAACTAAAAATTGAAAAGGTACCATTGTTTCGTAGTCTTCAGCATAGTCGCCCACGAGCATAAGAATTTGTTTTGACATGATGTAACCCTCTGTTGAAATATGATTTATATCAATTTTTCATTTACCTTAGCATATTGGAATGACAGTTTTAAGCAGGCTGTAAATTCTTTAGTTGTATATTTTTATCTGGATTTATAAAAGTTATAGATGGTTATAGTTCAAATTATGATGAGTTTAGTAGGCTAGATGCTATCAATTATTAATGACTTTGGTGTTTTTCACATAGCTTTAAAAAGTTAAATATTTACCTCTCCCTTGTGCAGCAGTGCTGTTCATCTACTAAATGGAGAGGTAAGTAACAATCCATAACGGTATTAAATTAGCAATGGAAGCACCTTCTCCCACTGGGAGAAGGCGGGGGGTAGAGGGAAACTTAAAAAATTAAATCAGATCAGGATAAAATTTCTCAAATCCCTCATTCACCGCTTCACCTCGCAGCAAATAGCCTTTCGGTTGGATATAACTATAAATTTCCCGTGCGGGTTGTTCATGCCAGCCAATGTTAAAAGCACAGAGTTTTGGGAAAAATTGCAAATGGCTATAGTTTAGATGGTTATGAATCCAATAGGCGAGTTGTTGCCAATTGCTTTGGTCTTTTTCATAAAGTTTTAAAAATGATGGAATGACGATACATGCCGTTGCACCGTAGCCTTTTGCGTCAGGATAGTCCCAAATATGACTGGCAAAGTTTTTCTCATTGCTCGCGCAGTTGTGTCCTTTTTCATTGCCGATTTGGTTCACGCTTGGTGAACGGTACGCGGAACGAATGGCAATACGTCCAAACTTTTCTTGCAGTGGTTCAAGTAGCTCTTGGCAGAGTTCTGTACCTGTACGAATGGCGATGTCAGGATGATCGGGGTAGTTGGGTATGCCATACCAATTGGCGATTTCGCTATAAAGGAAATCACGCATAAAAAAGGACTTTGAAAGTTGCACACGTCCTAAGTCTTCGAGTTTGGCGATAGAAGATACTTTTTTGATGGTCATGTTGTTTTTGGTGTGAAGTATTGGTGTTGATTGTATGTTTAAAATTCTGAAAATTAAATATTTACCTCTCCCTAACCCTCTCCTAGAAGGAGAGGGAACTAAGTGTATCAATTGATTTTGTGATAGAGTCAGCCTTTTCTAAATGAAATAAGTCAGGAATTACACAGGAAAACGTTTTTTAGGCTTGCATCTTAATTTATTTTGTCTAAAGGAACTAAATTTGCCTCTTAATTATTGTTCATATAAATTATTATTTAATATAAGCTAATAGCATTCAAAAGCTAGATATGTTGAAAATTCAATAATTAATAAATCTTCAATATTTGAGGGAGGCTCTATGCGTCTATATATTGATGAAAATGGTAAAAAAATTTATTTACGGGAAAGAGCTCAGACTCGCAATGAATTAAAGCGAGTATTAGGGACTAGACAATTTCAAGCTAATGGGAAGATATATACTATTAACTCAGTAAAAGCAGAGCCTGATAATTCATCGACTACCATCGGTGCTGGGATCGGTGGACTTGTTGGTGCGTTCGGTGGAATGCCTGGGGTAATAGCAGGCGCCTTAATTGGTGGTGCAATGGGAAATGCACAATTAGAAAAAGATAAAAGAATGGCTGAGGCATTCAATGCAAGCTTCGAATAATAGTATTAATATCAAAGGGATTATTATAGTAGTTTTACTTTTAACAGTCTTAGTTTTAATCGTTGAATTTTTTGATAAAAGTTGGTTTGAAAGTCTTTTAGAGTCCGAGAGATTAAAGAACTATTTAGTTATTTATGGGGCAGGTGGTGCAATTGTAAGCATCATTTTGAAAATGCAAAGTTCACAGATAAAATTTGATTTTAGTTTTTTTTGTGATGCTATTATTAGCATTCTAACTTATGTGGCAGTCATATCTTCATCATTTACATTATTTAAGGCTGCTTGTTTTCAATTTATAGGGAAAGCGAATTACTTTACTAATATTCAAGGTATTGATTTAGGAGTTATTGCAATTGTTTCATTTGCATTGCTTGTTAAATTTCTTGTAGATGCTACAAAAAATATTAAAGAGATTATACAAATGAAATCTACTGCTGAGGTTTCACCTGTCCCTGATAAAACGTAGAAAACCCGCTCTAAAGCGGGTTTTTTATTCCAAAATTAATCAATCTTAACCAATCAATTTCTTCATCAATTCATTTACTTGCGCAGGGTTGGCTTTACCTTTCGCTGCTTTCATCACTTGACCAACAAGACCGTTAAAGGCTTTCTCTTTACCAGATTTAAACTCTTCAACCATCTTTTCATTAGCTGCAAGCACGTCTTTAATAATCGCTTCAATTGCGCCTGTATCAGTTTCCTGTTTCAAGCCTTTTTCAGCAATCACTTCATCCGCAGTTTTGCCTTCTTCCCACATAAAGCCGAATACTTGCTTCGCAATCTTACCGTTAATCGTGTTGTCCACAATACGTGCAATCATGCCACCAAGTTTTTCTGCTGTTACAGGAGCATCCGCTAGTTCTAGGCTCGCTTTGTTTAAAGCGCCTGAGAATTCACCCATCACCCAGTTTGCAGCCACTTTACCTTGCGCAGCACCGCCAGCAGCTTTTACTACGTCTTCATAAAACTCTGACATTTCACGAGTAAGCGTAAGCACGTGAGCATCGTACTCAGTCACACCAAAGTCAGCTACAAAACGTTCACGACGTGCAGCAGGCAACTCAGGAAGGGCAGCACGTGCCGCTTCAATTTGCGCATCTGCAATAATTACAGGCAACAAGTCAGGATCTGGGAAGTAGCGGTAATCGTTCGCTTCTTCTTTCGAACGCATTGAACGAGTTTCCATCTTCACAGGGTCGAATAAACGCGTTTCTTGGTCGATGGTGCCATCCCATTCTAGGATTTCCATTTGACGTTCAATTTCAACATTGATCGCTTGTTCAATGAAACGGAAAGAGTTCAAGTTTTTCAACTCGCAGCGCGTACCAAATGGTTGACCCGGACGACGTAGTGACACGTTACAGTCCGCACGGAACGAACCTTCTGCCATGTTACCGTCAGAAATGCCTAACCAACGCACTAAAGTGTGAATCGCTTTAATGTAGGCAACTGCTTCTTCAACCGAACGCATATCAGGTTCAGAGACAATCTCAAGTAAAGGTGTGCCTGCACGGTTTAAATCGATACCAGATTGACCTTCAAATTGGTCATGGATCGATTTACCTGCATCTTCCTCAAGGTGCGCACGTGTTACGCCAATGCGTTTTACAGTGCCATCTTCAAGTTGGATGTCGATATGACCCAAGCCCACAATCGGATTGTCCATTTGGCTGATTTGGTAGCCTTTTGGAGAGTCAGGGTAGAAATAGTTTTTACGTGCAAATACAGAAGCTTGGTCGATGTAAGCATCGATACCCAAACCAAAGCGAATCGCAAGATCAACCACTTCTTTGTTCAATACTGGCAATACGCCCGGCATTGCAAGATCAACAAGGCTCGCTTGTGTATTTGGGTCTTGACCAAATGTGGTAGATGAACCTGAGAAAATTTTAGTATTGGTTGCAAGCTGAGTGTGAATCTCAATACCAATAACGACTTCCCAACCATCAATCAGGTTAGATTTTGGTTTAGCAGCGTTCTTAGCCATTATGCATTCTCCTCAGCAATCGCAGCGCGTTTAGTATGCCAATCGGTTGCTTGTTGGTACTGATGTACCACAGACAACAATTGAGATTCTGACCAGTAGTTACCAATCAGCTGTAAGCCAACAGGCAAGTTGTCTTTGTCAAAACCAACAGGCGCGTTAATCGCAGGAAGACCTGCCAAGTTCACTGCGATGGTGTAGATGTCACCCAAGTACATTTCTACAGGAGACAAGTTTGCACCAATCTTATACGCAGTTGTTGGGGCAGCAGGGGCAGCAATCACGTCTACAGATTCAAATGCTTTTAAGAAATCTTGTTGGATTAAACGACGTACTTTTTGTGCTTTTACATAGTACGCATCGTAATAACCCGCAGAAAGCGCGTATGTACCAATCAAGATACGTTGTTGAACTTCTTTACCAAAACCTTCAGAGCGTGAACGTTTGTACAAGTCCATCAAGTCCACAGGGTTTTCTGCACGGTAGCCATAACGTACGCCGTCAAAACGTTGTAAGTTAGACGATGCTTCAGCAGGCGCAATCAGGTAATAGGTTGGAACATAAGCATCCGTCATGGTGAGATCAATCTCAACCAAAGTTGCGCCCATTTCTTCAAGCTTTTTCAGAGACTCTTCAACACGTGCTTTTACGTCAGCATCTAAGCCAGCTACATTAAAGTATTGCTTAGGAATACCAATGCGTAAGCCTTTTACCGATGTGCCGTTAAGGTTAGCCACATAGTTGTCTACGTTTTTTTCAACCGAAGTTGAATCTTTCGCGTCATGACCTGCCATCACGTTCATGAGGTATGCACAGTCTTCTGCCGAACGCGCCATTGGGCCGCCTTGGTCTAAAGATGATGCGTATGCGATCATACCGAAGCGAGAAACACGACCATACGTTGGTTTAAGACCAGTCAAACCGCAGAAAGATGCAGGCTGACGGATTGAACCGCCTGTGTCTGTACCTGTGGCAAACGGTGCGAGGTCAGCTGCTACAGCCGCTGCAGAACCACCAGATGAACCACCTGGTACATGGCTTAAGTTCCATGGGTTAGCAGTTGCGCCGTAGTATGAATTTTCAGAGGTTGAACCCATTGCAAATTCATCCATGTTCACTTTACCTAAAGTGACAAGGCCCGCAGCTTTACCTTTCGCTACAACGGTTGCGTCGTAAGGAGAAATAAAATTATCCAGCATTTTAGAACCAGCTGTGGTTTTAATGCCTTGGGTACAAAAGATGTCTTTGTGCGCAATTGGAACACCAGTCAAAACAGATGCAGTGCCCGCTTTGATGGCAGCATCAGCAGCATCGGCTTGTGCAAGTGCTTGTTCAGCAGTGACGGTCACGTATGATTTGACTTGAGCATCGATTTTTTCAATGCGTTTTAAATAATGTTCGGTCAATTCGCGTGAAGAAAATTTAGCGCCCGCCAAACCTTCAGACAATTCACGAATTGATAAGCGATGTAAATCTGTCATGAGAAATATTTCTTTACGTTTAATTTGAAACAATAGTGCGTTTGATCGGAAATTACTCAATTACGCGAGGTACAAGGTACAAGCCTTCTTGCACGCTTGGCGCAACTGCTTGATATTCATCGCGATGATTGCTTTCTGATACCACGTCTTGACGTAATGGTTGTGGATGGTCAAATGGGCTCTTTAATGGTTCAACACCATCTGTATTGATACCTTTTAAGGTGTCCATCATGCCTAAAATTTTATTTAAACTTTGAGCATATTCAGCAGATTGCGTGTCATCTAGCGACAATCGAGCCAGATGGGCAATCGCTGAAACTGTTTGTGCATTTAGATCTGCAGAATGCTGTGCATCCGATGTAGACATAACATTACCTAATCAGTATTAAAAAAATTCAAAATATCGTGGCTTATAATAAGCGATTGACTTGTTCAAATCATCACATTTAGTTAAAGTTGCCACCTTGCGTCCATATAAAAGTTTAACTGAGAACGTCCCCGTGATTCTAAAACGACTAATTGGCTTGTTTTCGCCGGATCTTGCCATTGATTTAGGCACTGCAAATACACTTATTTATGCGCCAGGACGAGGCATTATATTAAATGAACCGACGGTGGTGGCAATTCGCCACAGTGGTTCACAAAAAATCGTTGCCGCAGTAGGTCTTGACGCGAAGCAAATGCTAGGTCGTACACCTGCAAATATTTCTGCGATTCGCCCAATGAAAGATGGTGTGATTGCAGATTTTGAAGTCACTGAAACGATGTTGAATCAATTCATTGGCAAAGTGCACGAAAAACGTTTGTTCCCACCTGCACCGCGTGTCGTGGTGTGTGTGCCATGTAAATCGACGTTGGTGGAACGCCGTGCAATCCGTG
Source organism: Acinetobacter sp. YH12052 (assembly GCF_013419835.1). Classification (NCBI taxonomy): domain Bacteria; kingdom Pseudomonadati; phylum Pseudomonadota; class Gammaproteobacteria; order Moraxellales; family Moraxellaceae; genus Acinetobacter; species Acinetobacter sp. YH12052. The sequence goes on along the minus strand of NZ_VOZI01000010.1, from coordinate 76,292 downwards.
AAGCTGTATACAATGCAGGTGCACGTGAAGTTCGCTTAATTGAAGAGCCAATGGCTGCTGCAATTGGTGCAGGTATGCCCGTTGAGCAAGCTTGTGGTTCGATGGTTGTCGATGTTGGTGGTGGTACAACTGAAATCGCGATCATTTCACTTCAAGGTTGTGTCTATGCAGACTCACTGCGTATCGGTGGTGATGTATTTGATGAGCAAATCATTAACTACGTGCGTAAAGCACATGGTTGTGTGATTGGTGAAACCACTGCAGAAAACATCAAAAAAGAAGTTGGTATGGCGCTTCCAGAAGAAGGTGCGAAACCTTTGGAAATCGAAGTCCGTGGTCGTAACTTGGCTGAAGGTGTACCTCGTGCGATTACCGTAACTTCTGACGAAGTAACTCAAGCGATTTCTGATCCACTACAAAACATTGTGGCTGCGGTTAAATCTGCACTAGAGCAAACGCCACCTGAGTTGTCTTCAGACATCGCAGAACGCGGTATTGTGTTGACTGGTGGCGGTGCATTACTTCGCAATCTTGATAAGCTTCTTGCAAAAGAAACAGGTCTTCCTGTCGTGGTTGCAGAAGATCCACTATCATGTGTTACACGTGGTGGTGGTAAGGTTCTCGAATTCTTCGATAACCCAAATCATGACATGTTATTTGTAGGCTAAGAAAAGGACTCGGCGGGTGCAAACGCAACTGTTTTCAAGACAACCGCCATCTTTTCGCTCATTTATCATTGCGGTGATTACATGCTTGGTGGTGCTTTTCTTTGATTGGCGCATGCCACATGTAATTCAACCGGCCAGAGACGTCTTGTATGCGGCATATAATCCAATTTATGCCCTTGCAAGCTATCCAGTGTTATCGCGAGAATGGCTGAATCAACAAACCAAGTCTGAAGCTCAATTACGTCGTGAAAATACCGCGATGCAAGCAGAGTTAATTCAGGCTCAAGTCCGTTTACAGAAACTTTCTGAACTTTCTGCTGAAAATACTCGACTACGTGGACTACTCGATACACCACTCATCATTGATGGTCGTATGGAGATTGCCGAAGTCATTGGTACTGATGCTGATCCCTTACGTCATATTATTGTGATTAACCGTGGAGCCAGCAGTCAGCTTAAAGTGGGACAAACTGTACTCGATGACAAGGGTATTATGGGGCAAATTATCAATGTTTACCCGCATAGTAGCCGTGTCATGTTGCTCTCAGACAAAGAGCACTCTTTATCCGTGCGGATGGAGCATACCGGTATGCGCGCAATCGTTACGGGTACAGGTGACTTAGGTCGACTTAAGATGGAATACGTGCCAACCAGTGCGAATATCAAAGTCGGTGAAAAAGTCTATAGCTCAGGGCTAGGGGCACATTTCCCAGCGGGTTATTTGGTAGGGACAGTGTCGAAAGTCAGTCGTCACAATAGCGGTGAATTTGCCCAAATTGATATCAATCCTGCTGCACAATTGGCAGGTGGTCATCATGTGGTTGTGCTATTTTCCGATTCTTTAGCGATGGAGCAACCGCATGTCACTCGCTAAGCTTAGTCGTCATACAGAGCGCGACCCATTATTTCCGATTATCTTTTCCATCATTTTGGCATCCGTGCTGATGGTGTATCCGCTTTCTTATGACTTATCGGGTTGGCGTCCATTATTCATGATGATGATCATGCTATTTTGGGTACTCTGTCAGCCGACATGGTGCGGTGTTTGGTTTGCATTTGCCACAGGTCTATTTACCGACTTATTGACTGATGCGCCATTTGGCATGAACGCACTAAGTTTTGTGGTCATTGCATTTGTGACACGCTTTTTGACCCGTGAACGTCGTATTCTCACATTTGGTAATTTATGGATTATTGCTGCAATGGCAATTTTCGCGCATTTACTGTTTGTGTGGATTGTTCAAGTGATGGGTGGGGCACAGTTTTCATTTGCTCGCCATTGGCAGCCAATTGTTACTAGCTTACTCATTTGGCCAATCATGTATTACTTCCTGAGAAAATGGCGCATATAATTTTAGCTTCGAGTTCTCCTCGACGACGCGAACTTTTGCAACAATTAGGTCTGGAATTTGAAATTTTCAGTCCGGATATTGATGAGTCCGTGTTGGACGGAGAACCTGTAGCGGATTATGTAGAGCGTTTAGCACGTGCCAAAGCTTCCGCAGTACAACAACAATTCCCTAATGCTATCGTTATTGCCGCCGACACCAGTTTAGGCGTAGATGAGCACATTTTAGGAAAACCAGCGTCGAAAGCACATGCTTTTTCTATGTGGGAAATGATCTCTGGACGAAAACATGATGTGTTTTCAGGTGTTTGTGTCAGTACAAAAGATCAAATATACAGTATAGTAGTGCGTACACAGGTTGAATTTCAAACGCTGAGTCTAGCTGACATGGAAAGCTATTGGGCAACAGGTGAACCAATCGGCAAGGCGGGAGCCTATGCTATTCAAGGAATTGCTGCGCGCTATATTCCTTGTATTGAAGGGAGCTACAGCAATGTTGTTGGGCTGCCTTTGCATGAAACCGTACAGTTATTACAGATAGTTAAGGCATTAAATTAACTGCTGCAACACAAGAATTTTTATAATGTTTTGAGTTTTGATATGTCTGACGAGTTGTTGATTAACGTCACACCGATGGAATGTCGGGTGGCGTTGATTCAAAACGGTACGGTCAATGAATTATTTGTTGAGCGCACCGTGAAGCGTGGGTTAGTGGGCAATATTTATAAAGGGAAAGTTGTTCGCGTGCTTCCGGGTATGCAGGCTGCTTTTATTGATATTGGATTGTCGAGAACGGCTTTTTTACATATCAATGATATGGTCTGGCAGCGCAATCAACCAACCCCGAATGTTTTTGAGCTGTTACAACCAGGGCAAGTACTCACCGTACAAGTCATGAAAGATATGTTGGGTACCAAAGGTGCACGACTATCAACTGATCTTTCTATTCCTTCCCGTTACCTTGTTTTAATGCCATATGGCAGTCATACCGGTGTTTCTCAGCGCATTGAGTCTGAAGAAGAACGAGATCGCTTGCGTAGCATGATTGAACGCATTCAAAAGGAACACAACTTACCGGGTTCAGTCATCGTTCGTACTGCTGCCGAAGGTATTCCTGAATGTGAAATTGCGCAGGACATGGCCTATTTAGCAAAACTGTGGGAATACATTCAACGTAAACAACGCAGTATTGTCGTACCATCTTTGATTTTTGAAGAGCTACCTTTACCTCAACGCGTCATCCGTGATTTGGCCAATGAAGATACTTCTAAAATTCAGGTCGACTCACGCGAAGTGCATGGCAAATTGCAAGAGTTTGTCCAAGAATTTGTACCGAGTATGCAAAATCGCTTACTGCATTATCCGGGTGAGCGTCCAATTTTTGACTTGTACAATGTCGAAGAAGATATTCAGAAAGCCTTACAGACACGTGTAGCACTTAAGTCTGGCGGCTACCTGATGATCGATCAAACTGAAGCGATGACCACGATTGATGTCAATACTGGCTCCTACGTTGGTGGTCGTTCGCTTGAAGACACTGTGTTTAAAACCAATATGGAAGCCACACAGGTCATTGCACGTCAGCTCCGACTACGTAACTTGGGCGGGATTATCATTATTGACTTCATTGATATGCAAGAAGCACATCATCGTGAAGAAGTGATGAGCCAGTTTGAGAAAATGCTTGAGCGCGATCATGCTAAAACCAAGATCACTCAAGTGTCTGAGCTGGGTTTGGTGGAAATGACTCGGAAACGCACCCGTGAATCTTTGGAGCATCTTCTTTGTGATTCTTGCCCGACCTGTCAGGGGCGTGGTTATGTGAAAACGGCTGAAACAGTTTGCTATGAAATTTTCCGTGAAATCTTGAGATATGCACGTGCTTATGAGTCACAAAGTGGCTTTACCGTGGTGGCACATCCGTCGGTGATTGACCGATTGTTAACTGCTGAAGCACCTGCGGTAGCTGATTTAGAGCACTTTATTAGCCGTGTGATCAAGTTCCAAGTGGAAAATTTATATACGCAAGAGCAATACGATATCATTCTGAGCTGAAATTGTAACAGAATATCGTTAAACACTTGTTACAACTGAGATTTTACTTTTGAACTGTTATTTTGAATACTAGATACATCAAATAGCCAAAGCCATTTTCCTGCATTGGACTTGAAAATGGTTTAGCAAAAAGAGGTGTACTATGGGTGTTAGTAAAACAGTAATGAAAAGTGGTCTTAAAACTGTTGTTGAAGCAAAAGCGATCCATTCAGGTTATATCGTGGATGAACGTGGTAATGAAGTTCAAATTACAGCGTCTATGATTCGTTCTGCTTGTCATCAGTTACTTAAACAGTGCCGAGCTATCAAAGCTTAAATATTGAAATATAAATAATGTAATCCAGAGGGTTAAAGTGCTAACGCGCGATTCTAAGTTTTTTAATGCGCTAAAATTTTATAAAGAATGGTTATAAAGAATGGAAAATAAACTTAATTATCAGTGCGTATCTACAAGTCGTAATTAAACAATAACAACGGATTTGTTCTCCTAAATTTTAGCTGATATATATTTACCCTAAAAATCAAACAAAGTTAAATACTAAAAAACCGTCTAAGTCGTTTAATGTAGACGGTTTTCTAGCTTTCAGTAGGATTAAAGCTGCTGTAAAACTGATTACAAAAATATGATGCAGGCGGTTAGCTAACCGCCTGTAACTTTGGGGAATCTTGGTTCACAATAGCTTCAAATCGTTGAATTTCTTCTTCCAAATGCGTTAGTAAATTTTGCATTTTTGGAAGCGCATTACGACATGCGGTTAAACCAACTTCAAGCTTATCTAAATAGCTGGTCATGGTGATATTAAGCGCTTGACCATCCAAAACAATAGACGCTGGGTAGAGCGCTTCTAAACGTGCACCATTCCAATATAACGGCTCTTGTGGGCCGGGAACATTCGAAATGACCAAGTTAAAGGCCTGACGTTTTGGCATGAAGCCTGATGCAATATTTAAACCTGCTGCACTGTAGACAAAAGCACTGTAGTTTAAAATTTGATTCGAGTTCATCCGCTTAAAGCGCTCTTTGGCATTGAGCACACTACGACGCACAATCTTCAACCGTTCTAGCGGATCTTCTTTATGGGTTCCAAGATTGGCCAAAATCATGGTAATACGGTTTGACATATCTGAATCATCGGTACGAACTGATGCAGGCACCATGGCAATCAATGGCTTTTTAGGTAAAGCATTTTGTGTAATTAAATATTCACGTAATGCGCCTGAACAAATTGCGAGCACAATATCGTTAATTGTTACGCCGAGTGACTTGGCAATATGTGACAAACGTGAAAATTCAAAAGACTGAGCAGCGAAACGACGAGAAGAACTAACCCGTTGGTTTAATATTGAACTCGGCGCTTGGAAACTAGACACATAATCTGGGTTACGCCCCATATCTTTCATTACTGTTTGTGACAGTTCGTACAAAACTCGTGGAGTTGAGTCAAGTTGTCCCTTAATGGTCGATAACAGACCTTTCATACGACTGGATTTAGGCTGTTTCAGGCGTTTTGCACGAGGGCCTTCTACACACCATGGTGGCACAATTCTTTTAGCATCTGGGTCATGCGAAAGTGATTTTTCAACTAAACGCATACCTGCAATGCCATCGACCATCGCGTGGTGGATTTTGAAGTACATCGCAAAACGATTGCCTTCAATGCCTTCAATAATATGGCAAGTCCAAAGCGGTTTTGCACGGTCAATCAGCGCACTGTGTTCTTGAGAAATATAAGTCAAAAGTTCACGAATACGACCGGGATGCGGCAGTGCGATATGGCGGAAGTGATGATCTAAATCAAACTCTTCGTCTTCATCCCAAAAGAAGCCGTTGAGTTTATTGTTAAAAGGAGGAATAGGAATGGATTTTGAATTACGAATATCTGCGACTAAATCTTGAATAAAAGTATCTGGTGCATTGTCAGGGATCTGAAATAAAAATAGACCACCTACGTGCATCGGTTGTTGCCGTTTCTCTAAATTTAAGAATATGAAATCAATAGGATGTAATGGACGCATAGCGTTGATTGCCTCACTGCAATTTCTACAGCTGCTCATGTATGAGTAGCATTGTTAGAATTATTAAATTGTCATTTGCAGTATAGCGTTTTTACGTTGAAATGATACGGAATTATGTGTATCGATGCGTTGAAAAAAACCACTGCTATGCAGTGGTTTTGTGATCTTTATTTTTTCATGTTGCCTGCGTGTAAGCCGCATTCTTTATGGGTTGCATCTTCCCACCACCAGCGACCTTCTCGTTCGTGTTGATTCGGTAAAACAGGTCGAGTACATGGTTCACAGCCAATCGAGATAAAGCCTCGTTCGTGTAGTGGATTATATGGAATTTCCATTAGACGGATATAGTTCCAGACATCAGCGCTAGACCAGTTTGCCAAAGGATTATATTTAATCAATTGCTTGCCCGGACCTGAAAAACCGGGGTCTGCTTGTACCACAGGAATTTCATTACGTGTGCCTGGGCTTTGGTCTTTACGTTGACCTGTGATCCAGCCATCTAAAGTGGCTAGTTTTTTACGCAAAGGTTGTACTTTACGGATACCACAGCATTCTTTATGTTCATCTTGATAGAAGCTAAAAAAGCCCTTTTCTGTTACCAGTTTTTGTACGGCATCACTTTCTGGGAAACAGATTTCAATATCAATTTTATAATGTTTACGGACAGTATCTAAAAATTGGTAAGTTTCAGGGTGTAAGCGACCGGTATCTAAACTAAATACACGAAAAGGAATCCCTAAGTTCGATGCAAGATCAATCAGTACAACATCTTCTGCACCAGAAAAGGAAATCGCAACTTCACCTTGCTGGCTAAGCGCAAGTTTCATAATCTCAGAAGGTGATTTATCTGCATATTCAGATGCAAGTGCATCGACAAGGTCAATAGTAGGGATGGTAGTCATGAATGTCCTGGCTATAGGCTTGGAACGTTAAAACCTATATTAATTTATTTCAGAACTATTTTAATGGAAATGCTAAAACACACTTATCACTAAAAAATAGATACTTATGAAAAAAATAGATTTAAAAAAGAACAATGCATTTTTTTATTCTTCCGCTATGATATTGAAAAAATTTTTTTCACATAACAGAGGGTAGAGTGCATGGAAGTCGTTTGTTTAGATCTAGAAGGGGTTTTAGTACCTGAAATTTGGATTAATTTTGCGAAAAAAACAGGCATTAAAGAACTTGAAGCAACGACTCGTGACATTCCAGATTACGATGTGTTGATGACTCAGCGTTTAAATATCCTAAAACAACACGGTTTGGGTTTAAACGATATTCAAGACGTAATCGCAGATATGGGGCCATTTGAAGGTGCAAAAGAGTTTGTAGAGTGGGTGCGTACTCATTTTCAATTGATTATTCTTTCAGATACTTTCTATGAGTTTGCACATCCATTAATGCAGCAACTTGGTTGGCCAACGATTTTCTGCCACAAATTAGAAACTGATGAAAATGGTATGATCTCAGCTTATAAGCTTCGTCAACCTGATCAAAAGCGTAAAGCCGTTCAAGCATTGCATGGGTTAAACTTCCGGGTGATTGCAGCAGGTGATTCTTATAACGATACGACGATGCTTGGTGAAGCAGATGCGGGTTTCTTATTTGATGCGCCTGACAATGTGATTGCAGAATTTCCACAATTCCCACCAATTCATGGCTATGCTGCATTAAAAGAAGCGATTCGTAATGCTTCAGTTCGTGATATTCCAGCTTAATTCTGTATAGCTGGTTATAGAAAAGGGCGCTTATGCGCCCTTTCTTGTTTAATGCAAAGCTGTTCTAACAACTTAGAAGCGATAGCCTATTTTCAAACCATAGCCAAGCGCATGGTTATCTTCAAATTCACCTACTGGATTACCACCAGTTTGAGCAGTAGCATCACCTAACCAGAAGTATTTAACACCTGCTTGGATGAAATAGTTTTCAGCAGGACTATATTGACCACCTAGACCAACATTCCAATTCCCTTCAACAGGGCCTAAAGTCGTAATAGGGTTGCCAGCACCCGAATCGTAACCTACAGATGCAGAACCAGACCATTTGCTGTTAAATTTATGGCCTACACCAACATTAGCTGACCATTGGTCGTCTGAGTAATCAATAAGATTTTGACGGACATGAGGTGCTGGAATTGAACTTACGTTACCAAGTAAAGTTGGTTTAACCGCAAACTGGCTCCAATGTACCCAACGAACATTGGCAAATGCTAGCGTATCTTTAGCAATACCTGTTTGGAAATCTAAGTTAACTGATTGAGGTGTTGTTGCATCAACAGATGATGTCAGCGCACTTAAAGATGGATACGGTAGAAGCGTAGTTTCATTGGATTTTGTATTATGTTCAATTTCAGAGCGGTAGGTAATAGCCGCTTTTAATGCAATTTCAGGAATCGAATAAGCAACACCTGCTAACCAGCCATAAGCTTCTTCACGTTCCATTTCGATGTTATAAGTACCAAGTTTGGCATTACCACCATAAGCAGCACCACGTAGTTTGATATTGGCTTCTACAGTTTGCCAAACTGGACCTGCATAAAAGTTCCAATTTTCGTTTGGTTGGTAACCAATTAGGGCAGTTAAGCTTTCAGTTTTAACATCTACAGATGTACCTTGAGCACCATTACCAAATACTTGCGATGCAGCATCATATTCAGCTTCTGCACCGTATGGTTGGTCGTAAATTAAACCTAGTGAAATTTTGTCAGTCGCTTGTACTTTGACAGCAGCGGAAGGGAAGTAATATGACTTCGCCATGTCATCGACATTAAGTTCATTTGACTTTACTTCTGCATCTAGAACAGTGATACCTGCTTCTGCATAGTTACCAGGTTGTAAAAATGCAGAAATTGACTGGCCTGAACGATCTAGACCTGCTGCAAATAATGATGCTGTTGGTAAAGCGGTAAGTAAAATTGCGTAGCTAAGGTGATTTAAGCGCATACTTTTCCCTGTTTGTAACTTTTGATGTTATTTCAATGTGTGGAAAGTAACATAAATAGAAAAACAGTAAATAAGAGTTGCTACTCTAAAATTGAACTAGGGAAGTTAAAAAATGAGCATGACTAGAGTGTTTATTCTAGTGCTTGATAATTATCTTTATGATTTTTAAATGAAAAATTAGAGTAAAAAGCTTAGTTTTTGATAAATGTTTTAGTAAATTTAAATGTTTATTGTTTGATCAAACAAGATAGGGAAAGAATAAAAAGTTAGGGCCATAGCGAACTATGGCCCTAATCATATTTAAATTAGAAGCGGTAACCGATTTTTAAACCGTATGCCCAAGCATCGTTATCTTCAAATTCACCAACAATACGGCTATCTTCACCAAATTGAGCAGCTGTTTGAGATTTTGCATCACCGAGCATGAAGTATTTCACGCCACCAGCAATGAAGTAATTCGGTGCAGGACTAAATTGTAAACCTAAGCCGACATTCCAGTAACCTTCAGTAGGGCCAAGTGTTGATACAGGGTTGCCAGCACCTGAGTCCCAACCTACAGATACGTTACCAGCCCATTGTTCGCTAAGTTTGCGACCAACACCAACTGTTGCAGAAATTTGGTCTTCAGAATATTCAACTAAGTTAAAGCCGTTCGGACGGTTAACTGCTGGTAATTGTCCAACTGCTTCAGACATTAAACCGAATTGGTATGGACGAATTGCGAAATTTGACCATTCAACCCAACGCACGTTTGCAAATGCAACGGTGTCAGCCATGATACCGGATTGGAAATCAAGGTTTACAGACTGAGGTGTAGTAATCGTTGAAGTGCCCTTAGCTCCAACTACATCTGCAGGGTTTTGACCAAGTAGCGTTAACGCGCCAGCAGTTGGAATTGTTTCGCGAATTGTCGTTTCATGGTCAATTTCAGAACGATATGTTAAAGAAGCTTTAAGTGCAATTTCTGGAATTTGGTAAGCAACACCTGCCAACCAACCAAGATCACCAGTTTCTTTAATGTTTGAGTCATAGCCATTAAAAATGCTATAGCCTTGACCACGTAGGCTTACGCTACCTTTAACTGTTTGATAAACAGGACCAGCATAGATGTTCCAATTTGGCGTAGGTTGGAAGCCAAAAACAAAAGCTAAGTTCTGAGTGTCTACAGAAACTTTTGTATTTCCTTGGCCTAGAGCAACACCTGCATTATCTAAACGTTGTTGTAATTGCTGTTGACCTTGAGTAAATGCCCCAGCTTCAACTTGTGGACGTACTGCAGCAGCAGCTGTATCAACATTACCACCTGCTTGAGTGATTATACCTGTCACGGTTGCTTGTAAAGTAGCATTATAAGCTGGGTTTGTTGGAGACATACCTTGTTGTGTAAGCAAGCCTTGCGCTGCTAAACCTACAATTTGTGTACTTGTAAGTTGATTTAAAGTTTGAGTAACTTCATTTCGAACCATGCTGTCTAATAGTGGTTGAGGTAATATCGTGTCAGAAACTTGTGAAACAAAAGCATTATTACCTTTATATTCAGCAGCGGCACCAAATGGTTGGTCATATAGAAGACCGAATGAAAATTTATCTGTTAATTGTAGTTTTAATGCGGCTGAAGGGAAGTAATAATCATCACCCATGTCTTCAATATTACGACGTGTAGCTGTTTCACCAGCTTCTTTACCAGAAACTGTAGGATCTAGAACTGAAATACCTGCTTCAAAATAATTTCCTGGTTGTAAGAATGCAGACATAGATTGGCCTGAACGGTCCATTGCTGCAGCAAAAGCACCTGTCATTGGAACTGAAGCAAGAATCATGGCTGTAGCTAAAGTTTTTAATTTCATTCTTCGTCATTCCTTGAGATACGAATTTGATTTTTATGGTTACTGCATATATTCGTTATGGAAAACTTCTTAATACTCTTAGGCTTAATTGTTACTCCATGTGACAAAAATAGCACAATTAAAATAAGAGTAAATGCTCTAGATTGAAAAATATGGCTAAAAGTTGCTATTTTTAGAGTAAAAGTACTAATTAGTATATATAACATTTTGATTATTATTTAATATTTTCATTTAGCGCATTATTTTCTAAACCTAGAAAAAAATTGAAAAAATTTTGATATGAGCAGTCATAAATTGATTTTTTGGCCTTATGGACCATACTATGTGTCGTTTTTTGCATTGAGAGGTAGGTGGTTAGCACATTTTAAAGCGCTATTTAACTGTTCTTAAAAATAGTCTTTGAACAGTAATCTTTGTAAAAACAATAACTAAGTTAAAAACTGTAATTGATGGGTTTTTAGTGTGAAAGGTTCTTTCTTTATATTTATTGGTATATGGGGGATTACAAATACAGGGAGGAGGGATATCTCAGAAATTGTGCGCTCTGCGGGACTCGAACCCACGTCGGTCGCTTAGGAGGCAACTGCTCTATCCAGTTAAGCTAAGAGCGCAAGACGGAGGCTAATGTACTCCTATTTTAGCTAAAAAAAAAGTTATTGCCGAAACAATAACTTTTTAAATTACTTAGTCTTTATGAACTTCATTGGGGTCAATGTCGCTCAAATCTTTAGGATTAAGATAGTTAAACATTAATAACATGACTGTAATCCAAACAGGGATCATTAGAACAGATTCCATAAAGCCCTGAGTCCACATAATAAAGAGAACTAAAGCAATAAAGATCAGAACGATGTAGTTGCTGACTGGTGCCCAAAGTGCAGGATAAGACGTTGTAAAATTCAAAATACGTTTTGCACGACGGAACTGTAAGTGAGTCATGGTAATCATCGCCCAGTTAAGGACAAGTGCACCAACCACCACATACATTAAGTGACCCAGCGCATCTTCAGGTACAAAGTAGTTTAAGAGTACGCAACCGAAAATCAGGACAGCAGAAAGTAATACTGCTGGAATTGGCACGCCACTTTTGTTGGTTTTTGCGAAAACTTTTGGTGCATTACCTTGTTTCGCCAAGCTGTAAAGCATACGGCTATTGGCATACATACCGCTGTTATAAACAGACAGTGCTGCAGTTAAGATAATGAAGTTCAGTAAATGTGCAGCCCAATCAATACCCAGTTGGCTAAAGATCATCACAAATGGACTTTTGTCTAGACCACCTAGTTCAAGCTGATTCCATGGCACAAGTGACAATAGAATAGTTAAAGAACCCACGTAGAAAATCAAAATACGAAAAACAACTTGGTTAATCGCTTTAGGAATAGTTTCTTTTGGATTTTCAGCTTCCGCTGCCGCCATACCAATCAGTTCAATACCACCGAAGGCGAACATCAAGAAAGCCAGCATGAAGAATAAGCCTTCAAAACCATTTGGGAAGAAGCCGCCCTGACTCCATAAGTTGGTAAATGATGCTGTTGAGTTGGCATCTGCAGTCAGTAGCAAATACAAACCAAATACGATCATAGAAATAACTGCAGTGACTTTAATAATCGACAGCCAAAACTCAGATTCACCATAAAACTTCACATTACCTAAGTTTACTAAAGTAATGATCACGAAGAAGAACAGTACAGATGCCCATGCTGGAATATGAGGCCACCAGTAATTGATGTATTTCGCAACAGCGGTGAGTTCTGTCATTGCCACTAAAATATAGAGAATCCAGTAGTTCCAACCTGTTAAGAAACCTGGAAATTTCCCCCAATATTTATATGCAAAATGGCTAAATGAACCTGCTACAGGTTCATGGACGATCATTTCACCCAACTGACGCATAATTAGAAAGGCGATCAGACCGCCAATGGCGTAGCCGAGAATGATGGATGGTCCAGCAGATTGAATCACATGCGCTGAGCCCAAGAATAAGCCTGTACCAATTGCACCACCCATGGCAATCAATTGAATATGACGATTCTTTAAGCCACGCTTGAGTTCGGAGGAATTGGTAGTCAAGTTACTCTTCCCGAGAATGGTTTAATTTTGGTAATTGTAATGTATAGAGAATGAATAGCCTAGTAGCTCAAAATTTATGAAAAATATTTATATGTTTGATAACCTAATTTTTGTTTTAAATGCTGAATTAAAAATTTATGAATCAATAGATTAATTTTATTTTAATTGAAATTCTTATACTTGGCTTTATATGGAAAAGGTATCAAATGTTGTTTTTTTATACTTAAGTCATGTGATTGTTAAAACTTCAATTAAACATTGTATGATGCAAAAGCGCAGAAAAGAACGCTCTGCCAAAACACAATGATAAAGATTAAGGATTCAATAAAAATGAGTTTTGCTCCCCAAATTAAGATTGCAGCGACTTATATGCGTGGTGGTACAAGTAAAGGTGTATTTTTCAAGCTAGATGATTTGCCGCTTGCAGCACAACAAGCTGGAAAAGTTCGCGACCAACTTTTATTACGTGTGATTGGCAGTCCAGATCCTTATGGCAAACAAATTGATGGGATGGGTGGAGCGACTTCAAGTACCAGTAAAACCGTGATTTTGGCAAAAAGTTCACAGCCTGAGCATGATGTAGACTATCTATTTGGACAAGTGTCGATTGATAAAGCATTTGTCGACTGGAGTGGTAACTGCGGAAACCTAACAGCAGCGGTTGGTGCATTTGCCATTTCAAATGGTTTGGTTGAGGCATCACGTATTCCTGAAAATGGTTTGTGTACGGTTCGCATTTGGCAAGCCAATATTCAAAAAACCATAATTGCGCATGTACCTATTACTGATGGTGCAGTACAAGAAACCGGTGATTTTGAACTAGATGGTGTGACCTTCCCAGCAGCCGAAGTTCAAATTGAATTTTTAGACCCCGCAGATGATGGTGAAGATGGCGGCGCTATGTTCCCTACAGGGAATTTGGTCGATACCTTAACCGTACCCGATGAAGGCAGTTTCCCTGCAACATTCATTAATGCAGGTATTCCAACGATTTTCTTAAATGCAGAAGATATTGGTTATGTCGGCACTGAACTACAAGATGCGATCAACGGTGATGCTAAGGCATTGGCCCGTTTTGAAAAAATCCGTGCTTATGGTGCGCAGCAAATGGGTTTGATTTCAGATATTGCTGAAGCAGAGCAACGTCAACATACCCCAAAGATTGCATTTGTTTCAAAGCCGAAAGCCTATACATCTTCGAGTTCTAAACAAATTTCAGAACAAGATACGGACTTATTGGTTCGTGCCTTGTCGATGGGGAAACTGCATCATGCCATGATGGGCACAGCGGCAGTTGCCATTGGTACAGCTGCGGCGATACCGGGGACGCTTGTGAACTTAGCCGCGGGTGGTGGGGAGCGTGAAGCCGTGCGTTTCGGACATCCATCTGGGACGCTACGTGTAGGTGCGCAAGCAATTTATGAAAATGGTCAGTGGGTCGTTAAAAAAGCCGTGATGAGCCGAAGTGCGCGTGTCTTAATGGAAGGCTGGGTGCGCATACCTGCGGATAGTTTAGATTAAGCATTTAACATCTCATTTGAAATCAGCCTCTGCTTTGCAGGGGCTTTTTTTTCGCCTTTATCTTTTATATGAATAAGCAAATCATGAATTGGTATATATTTTTATATAATATGAACTGCATTTAATATTAGAAAGTTTCTGTGATTTATGTCAGATTAATTTTGTTAGCATTTTGCGTAGCTTTACCCTTAAAAAAGTAGCGAAACCATGCTTAAAAAAGACTTAATAAAATCGGACCTACCTACTGAACAATTGGCTGTATTAGAAGCGTTGCCAATGCCTGCTGCGCTATTTTCTGCGACAGCTGAGCTGATATGCGCCAATCAAATATTTAAACATCGATTTCAGTCAGACTTACAAGAGATCGTATTAAATCACGTGTCTGTGATGCAGCAAAAAACCAAAGCTACATGTTCTGAGTTTGATTTACGCTGTTTAGAGAACGATAGCATTGAACCCTTTATGTATAGTGAAAATGAACGGCATTATTGGTTCACGCTCAAACCAAAGTTTCAACAAGGTGGCGATTTGGAATATGTGTTGTTGTGCTGTGCGGACATTACAAATTTAAAGCAATTCGAATTATCACTGTTGAAACATAACCAACAACTCGAACAACAAGTTTATTTTGATTATTTGACAGGGATAAAAAATCGACGAGGTTTTGATTTAGACCTTTCTCAGTGGCAAAAAAGCTTCGCGGTTGAACAAGCCGATGAAATTTGTTTGATGATGCTCGACTTAGACAATTTTAAGCAAATCAATGATATCTACGGTCATGCGTTTGGCGATGAAGTTTTAAGAAAAAGTGCGCAGCTTTTAAGGATGCAAATTAGTCAACTCGCAGATGCACAAATATATCGCATGGGTGGGGAAGAGTTTGCAATGATTTTGCCACGCACGGCTATATCGACTGCATGTTCGATTGCACAACAATGTTGTGAGCAAATCTATGCTTCTTCGATGAATTATGCGGATAAGGCTTTACAACTGAGTATCTCATGCGGAGTGGCCTTGTGGGATGGTACAGAGTCATTTTTTGAAACATTGGCACGTGCCGATCAGGCTTTATATCAAGCCAAGAAAGGCTCGAAAAATTGTACCTGTTTTAATGATGGACAAAATGTGGCGCTATTTGATGAAACAACATTTAAAAAACCATCAGACTGTGGGAAAAATACATAGATTTAGGCCGTAACATAGAGAAAGATTTGAGAAAGCAGTATGATGCAACAGGTCAAAATTGACAGAAAACATTGGCAGTCGATTTGCTAATGAACGAAGCAGTTAAATATTTAAAGTATTTGAGGTGAATGTGTCTTCTTTAACAGACGTTTCCACACATGCCCTGACAGAAGCGCAGCAGCGTATTCAGCAGGATTTACTGACAGCACTTGATGCATTTTCAATTCCAGAACCCTTAAAAGGGGCGGTGTATCATGCTGTGATGTTGGGTGGAAAACGCGTTCGACCGGCACTTTGTTATGCAACAGCAGCGTTAAAACCCAATACCAATTTTTCAGCCGTACGCCGTGCTGCGGTGGCAATCGAATTTATTCATTGTTATTCATTGGCACACGATGATTTGCCGTGTATGGACAACGATTTACTCCGTCGTGGTCAACCAACCTGTCATGTGGCTTTTGGTGAAGATACGGCTTTACTTGCTGGCGATATTTTACAAT
The DNA here is from genome assembly GCF_013419835.1 of Acinetobacter sp. YH12052. Taxonomy (NCBI): domain Bacteria; kingdom Pseudomonadati; phylum Pseudomonadota; class Gammaproteobacteria; order Moraxellales; family Moraxellaceae; genus Acinetobacter; species Acinetobacter sp. YH12052. Next base: position 60,134 of record NZ_VOZI01000010.1, on the reverse strand, counting down.
CGATGGCATTTGAAGTTTTAGGCAGCCGTCTCTTTGATCAAGGCCCAGCCGTTGAAGCGCCGATCATCTTGAAGCAAATGCAAATTTTAGCGACTGCAACTTCAAAAATGGTCAATGGACAAGTCCTAGACTTACAAGCGGAAGGCAAGCATGTCAGTCAGGATGAACTGGAAAACATTCATCGAAATAAAACTGGTGCTTTAATTTCTGCTGCAATCATGATGGCTGCAGTGACAATATTTAATGGCACAGATCAAGCCATTCCTAAACTCCGTGAGTTTGGCCTAGCGATTGGTTTAGCCTTTCAGGTGCAAGATGATATTTTAGATATTATTGCTGACACTGAAGCATTGGGTAAAACAGCGGGTAAAGATCAACAAGTGGATAAATCGACATATCCTGCGCTAATGGGCCTCGATCAAGCGCAAGCTTATGCAGAAGAATTACATGCACAAGCGCTTCAAGCTTTGGATTATTTTGCAGAAGATGCAGCAGAATTACACAAGATCACTCAGTTTTTATTAAAACGTCAAAGTTAATATGACGTAGTAATGACATTAGCCCACAACATTTAACATGTTGTGGGCTTTTTTATATTTTGTACATTTGGAACAGAAGTAAATAAACCATCTACGGAATATCTAAATGGATGACATGATAAAAAAAGGACGCTAGGCGTCCTTTTTTGCAGATATTAAAACTTAGAAATTAAATTTAAGTGCTATTGGTCTTAAATACTTTCTTTATAGATACGATCTGCTTCTTCAAATTTTTCAGTGACTTCGGCAGATGGTGCTTTGCCCATTAAGCTCACAATGATGATTGCAATGAGTGAGCAGATGAAGCCCGGTATAATTTCATAAACGCCTGTATCGCCCCAGAGGTTTTTCCATAGAATAACCATAACAGCACCAACCACCATACCGGCTAAAGCACCATTGAGTGTCATACGTTTCCAGAACAATGACATGATAATCAGTGGGCCAAATGCAGCACCAAAGCCTGCCCATGCATATGCGACGAGACCAAGGACTTTAGAGTCAGGATTACCCGCCATATAGATCGCAAGCAACGCAATCATTAACACCATAATACGGCCGACCCAAACCAATTCTTTTTGTGAAGCATTTTTGCGTAAGAATGATTTATAAAAGTCTTCAGTTAATGTACTTGAGCAGACTAAAAGCTGACAGCTGAGGGTACTCATGATCGCAGCTAAAATCGCAGCCAATACGATACCTGCAACCCATGGGTTAAATAGAATTTTAGTCAATTCCATAAAGACCGTTTCAGGGTTTGCTGTAACGACACCTGCCAGTTCTGGATGCTGTTGGAAATAAGCAATACCGAAGAAGCCTGCTGCAACTGCGCCACCGAGGCAGAGCGTCATCCATGTCATACCAATACGACGTGCATTGGGAATCGATTTAACAGAATCAGCTGCCATGAAGCGCACTAAGATATGCGGTTGACCAAAATAGCCTAAGCCCCATGCCAATAAAGACATGATTGCGACAAAACTTAAGTCAGCAAATACATTCATCGCTTGAGGGCGTGCCGCTTCTAGTGCCAGAGTGAACTGGCTTAAATCAGAGAATGACAACATGACCACGATAGGGGTAAGTAGCAAGGCAAAAATCATAAAGCCCGCTTGAATGGTATCGGTCCAACTGACAGCAAGGAAGCCACCAATAAACACATAGCTCACTGTTGCGATGGCACTGATCCAAAGCGCAGTGCTATACGACATACCAAACATACTTTCAAATAATCGAGCGCCTGCAACCATGCCTGAAGCACAGTAAATTGCGAAGAAAATCAAAATAATCACAGCAGACACGATACGTAAGATTTTCTTTTGATCGTTAAAACGATTTGAGAAATAGTCAGGTAGGGTCAGGGCATTATTTTGAACTTCGGTATGTACACGGAGACGACCTGCCACAAGTAACCAGTTGAGCCAAGCACCAATGATCAGACCAATTGCAATCCACATTTCAGATAAACCTGAAAGGTAAATCGCCCCCGGAAGACCCATGAGCAACCAACCACTCATATCTGATGCACCTGCAGAAAGGGCAGTGACAAAGCTCCCTAGTCGGCGGCCACCTAAAATGTAGTCAGAAAAGTTACTGGTCGCACGGTATGCAAGTAAACCGATCACGACCATGGCGACAATATAAAAGAGAAAGGTAATTAGGGTGGGATTCAGGGAGCTCATACGGTATCCGCTTTGGCGTTGGACAATTGCGTTTAATTAGGGGACTCAATGGGATTTGCCTAAGCCAAGTAGGTGAAATCGAACGATAAGTCCTAAAACGTCAAAAAAATAACGTGAAATTTAAACATAAATTGACAAACTTTGCCTTCTTTTTTGTTTTGGGCATAAAAATGGGCCGTATGTCACGACCCATTTTTATTAATGTGAAGATTTAGTTATTACGTCCCATCACACCACGAATCGTATTCAGTACATCCGCAGGTAATACCACAGTTTTGGCATTATTAGATTTAGCCATATCTTGCATGGCTTTGACGTATTGTTCACCCAGTAAGTACGCAACTGGAATTTCTTTATCGCCGACGGCTGAACTCACCATTTCAATTGCACGCTGTGAAGATTCTGCCAGTACCACTTGAGCTTCTGCATCACGACGAGAGGCTTCCAAACGACCATCCGCTTCTAAAATAGCCGCTTGTTTTTCACCGTCTGCCTTGGTCACTGTCGCACGACGTTGACGTTCAGCGGCCGCTTGCTCTTCCATCGCAGCTTGCATGGTATGAGAAGGTTTAATATCTTGAATTTCTACAGTTTTAAGCGTAATACCCCAGTCAGAGATATCGTCAGAAATAGCAGCTTTAAGTTTAGCCTTAATATGATCACGCGATGACAGTGCATCATCGAGGTCCATTTCACCAACAATAGACCGCAAAGAGGTTTGAACTAAGTTTTGAATCGCCCATGTGTAGTTTTCAATACCATAAACTGCTTTTTCAGGCGTGGTTAAGTTGATATAAGCCACAGCATTCATCAGCAGTACCGCATTGTCACGTGTGATCACTTCCTGAGAGGGAATATCTAACACGATATCTTTGGTTGTGACTTTATAAGCCACTTCATCGACATACGGAATCACAAAGTTCAGCCCCGGATTGAGCGTTGTATGGTATTTACCTAAACGCTGAACAATCCATTTATAACCTTGGGGAACAATACGGACACCTTTAAAAATGGTGACGGCTACAAAAACTAAGAGCGCTAAAAAAACAATAGAAACACCAGACATGTCATTTCTCACTTATTTATGGATTGTCAGTGGGGTGGTTGCTGCTGCTGTGCAGTTGGACGACTAAATCATTGCCTAAAATATCGGTCACGCGAACACGGTCGCCGACTTGAAGTGCATCTTGGGTACGGCAATGCCATTCGTCTGAACCTAAAACAGGCATCGGGAAGCGAACTTTAACGCTGCCATGATTGAGCTGGGTTTGAATCACCATACCCACTTGGCCAATCGTCGCTTCACGGGACAGACCTGCTTTGGTTTTATCAATGGATAAAGGCTTAATAAATTTGAACCACAAAAATGTGCAGAGCACGGCAAAAATAATCCAAACCACAATTTGGACATTAAAGTCCATGGATGGAAAGATCCAATATAAGATCCCAACCAAAATTGCAGAAACGCCAAACCATAGCGCAGCAAAAGACGGCAAAATTAGTTCAAAAAGCATCAAAGCGACGCCCAATACAAACCAGTGCCAAGGTTCTAAAATAAATTCCATACATCTACTCTTATATAAGGGTGAATTGATATAGATGAACCAGTATCTATATCAATGTAGCAGATGTATAACTCAATGAATATAAAAAAAATCGTTGAATTATATTTTCGCTTTTGGTGCTGGTTTAAAGGCCGCAGGGGACTGTTTAAAGTTATCGATCGCCTTAATAATGCTATTCACTTTGAGTTGTGCGGCTTTTTCACCTTCTAAAATCGTCGCATTGCTCGACTTCAAATCGAGTGTGCCGATATGTCCCACTTTAGGTTGAATCACGAAATTAGCATTTTTCAGTTCTTCATTAATACTTTGTTGTCCCATGATGTTAATGGTTTGATCGAGTAAACCAAACATGCTTACGGCTTTGCTACCATCAGGGCGCGCAGAAATATCCACCGCAATCACGATATCTGCACCCATATCACGTGCGGTTTTCACTGGAATTGGGCTGACTAAGCCACCATCGACATATTTCACTCCTGCAATGGTTGCAGGTACAAATACATTCGGAATGCTGCACGATGCACGTACCGCTTGGCCGGCATTACCACGGTTAAATTCAGTTTTACTGCCATTATCCAAACGGGTGGCTACAGCAACAAAGCGTTTTGGAAATTGTTCAATCGATTTATTGCCGACGTTTTTATTAACAAAGTCTTGCAGTTTTTGCCCTTGAATAATGCCTTGGCTATTTAAGGTTAAATCACGAATATCAGACTCTTTAAAGTTCAGGGCCAATTGCTGCATTTGATAAGGCGTTTTTCCACTAGCATACAAGCTGCCGACAAAACTACCCGCACTGGTCCCAGTCACAATCTTAGGTTTAATACCATGTGATTCGAGTACTTTAAGCACGCCAATATGAGCAAAACCTTTGGCACCGCCACCACCGAGCGCAATCGCGATCACAGGTTCACGTGCTTTGGCAGGTGTAGGTGTCGTGGTTGCAGGCGTTTTGGTTGCAGAATCACAGCCAGTGAGTGCCAATACAAAGAGGCTAGGAATCAGGTATTGCAAAAGTTTCATTGGTGAAATCTGATGGTTAAATATACAAAGTACACATCACATCAAAAAAAGAGCCATTTGACTAGGGCTTTTTCCAGTGCTTTTGTAACGGCAAGGCCAACCATTCGGGATTTTTTGGGGAAAATTTTCCATCATAAATCTTCAAAATTTTTTCGAGATCAGTTTCAAAATCTCCACTGGGTTCAAAAACACCCAAGCAATGAATGGTTTTCTTTGCATAATCAAAGCTAAACATCACAATAGGTATCTGTGCTTCATAGGCAATATAGTAAAAACCACTGCGGATTTTATCGGCTTTTTTTCGTGTTCCCTCAGGTGCCATTCCAATCCAAATTTGATCTGTCGCTTGGACAATTTCAGTAATTTCACGCGTCAGTCCATGTGGATTTTCACGCTGCACAGGGATCACGCCGACCCAATCCAAAAGTGGTTTTAAGGGGGTATCAAAAAGGGTGTTTTTACCAAAAATGGTTATTTTTATCCCGATTCCAAGCAAGGCGAGAAAACCATGCCATGCATCTATATTAGAAGTATGCGGAGAAATGATCGCTACAGCTTTGGCAAGGTTGGGAAATTCGCCGTCAAATTTCCATCCTTGTGCCAAAAAAAGTTTTTTAAAAATAGCGCGGCTCAGGGGGGAGCCGCGTGATGGAACTTGATCGGGCAAAACTGGAAATAATTGAGTCTTTTGATTCATTGCATATTCTTATATAAGTGAAATCCATTTTCGACGTGATGCACTTTAAAAATACGGCATCAGTATTGACCTTTATCTTAGGTCGATGATTTTTTTAGATCATTGGCAAAATAGCCGTATTTTGACTACTCTAAATGTAACTTCAGCGCATTCAACATTTAGGAACTTATGATCCAGCTTCGTCAGCTCTATCTTTTACTGTTTTCCTTATATTGGGCGCAAGGGTTACCTGTCGGTTTTATGACGCATGCTTTACCAGTGATTTTAAGAGCGCAAGGTGTATCTTTGGCGCATATTGGTGGTTTTGGATTACTCATGCTGCCATGGTCGATCAAAGTTTTCTGGGCACCGTGGATTGATCGGCATGGTTCAAGGTCCAAAGGGCACTATCGGAGTTGGATTATTCCAATGCAGTTGTTGTCCGTGGTGGTCTTGGTCTTCCTGTCTTTTTTGCCGATCCAAAGCTTGAATGAACCAATGTATTTGCTGCTGTTTTTTGTGGCTTTACTCAGTATGAATTTGGTCGGTGCAACTCAAGATGTCGCAACCGATGGCTTGGCCGTCAATATTTTAAAAACTGACCAACAGCACTGGGGCAATACCTTTCAGGTGATTGGTTCAAGACTCGGCTTTATCGTGGGCGGTGGTGCTGTACTTTGGGCCTTGGATTGGTTGGATTGGCAAGCCACCTTTCTGTTTTTAGCGGCATTGGTGTTCATGAATACGATTCCTATTTTTCTCTATCGAGAACCTTCAAAGCCACAGCTCAATATAAAATCCTCTCAAGAGCATGATAACAACCATAAACATACTTCAGGCTTGTTCTACGCCATTCGCCAGTATCTGACTTATTTTACTCAAACTAAAACTCTCACACTGTGGCTGATGATTTTATTGAGTTTTAAGCTTGCAGATGGTCTAGCAGGTCCTTTACTTAAGCCACTGATGGTCGATTTAGGATTGAGTTTTAGTCAAATTGGTCTGTATGTCACCATGCTAGGTGCAGTGGCTGCTTTAATTGGGGCAGGGCTTGCTGGTCTTAGCTTGAAGTATATTTCTCGGGCGCAAGCCTTGGTTTTCTATTCGGTATTGAAAATATTCAGTTTATTGGCCTATGCATGGCTGGCTTTGCAGTTCGAGGCAAAACGGCCCGTCCATGAATGGCTGATCTATGGGATCAATGCTGCCGAAGACATGATTTCAGCCATGCTGCTCGTGATCATGCTGACTTTGGTGATGCAATATAGTCGTAAAGCATTTGCAGCAACGGACTTTACATTTCAGGTTGCCATTATGGCTACGGTGAGTGGGGGGCTGTATAGCATCAGTGGCATAGTGGCCGATCAGTTGGGTTATAGCACTTATTTATTTTGGATCACAGGTTTGGCTGCATTGAGCTTAGTCCCGATTCTATTTTGGGGAAAAGCATCAAAAAATGACCAAAATCACTTCTAAATCATGATTTTGGTTGTTTTTTATCAGCTAAAGCACTAAAAGAGCAATGCAAATATTATTTTAATAATTTTGTAATATGTTTCGCGTGTGTAATATCTGTTACAAAATAATTTAAGGAAAATTTTTGATGAAAACTAAGTTAGCAGCGGCTATCGCATTGAGCCTTTTGGCTGGGTCAACCTTTGCAGCACCAACCTTCTACGGTGAAATTGATGCGTCAGTTGATTATTTACCTGAAGATAATAAAACGGGTGTTTCAGATAAAGATGTCGTTGAAATCAGTTCAAACAGTTCTTTCTTGGGTTTAAAGGGCGATGAAAAACTGACTGACCGTTTAAGCGCAGTTTATGCAATTGAATGGGCATTTAACTCAGACGGCGAAGGCGATGACTGGTCTAAGCGTAACCGCTTCGTTGGTTTGAAAGATGCGAAACTTGGGACATTGAAAGTCGGTGCACACGATACACCATTAAAACAATTGTCTAGTCCAGTTGATACATTCAATAACTACGTGGGTAACCGTGCTGATGTTACAGGCATCATGACGGGTGAAAACCGTGTAGATAACGTTGTTGTCTATGAATCACCAGCATTTAAAATTGCTGAAGGTGCAATTAAAGTTAATGCATTGCTTGCAACAGGTGAGTCTTCAGGAATCAAGAGTGATAAAGGTGTAGTAAAAACTGCAGGTCGTGGTCTTGGCGATGCTTGGTCGGCGTCTGTTGTCTATGACAGCCCCGTTGTTGTTGCAGGTTTAGCCTATGACAAAGCCATTCCATCGAACTTTGGTGGTGTAGGGATCTTAAATGCTGAAAGTCCTGAAGTTGCAGGTACAAAAGCATTTGCTGCTGCAAATACCGTTCGTGCGATTGGTCGTGTAAATCTTGAGGGTGGTTTGGCACTCAAAGCACTGTATCAAACATCAGAGGTTGAGGCTGCTAAAGGTAATGATGTTGCAGCAGCAAATATTGATGATGCTCAAGGTTGGTTAGTCGGCGCAGAATACAATCTACCTTCTGCAAAAGCTTGGACAGTAAAAGCACAATATAGTCAAAATACCACGACTTATAAAGCAGGTGAGGATTACGAAGCTCAGCAATTCATTGCAGGTGCGGATTATGCATTTAGCAAACAAGTGAAAGCTTATGGTTATGCAGGTTACTTAGCACTTGAAAAAGGTTCGAATGAAAGTGAACAACCTGTTCTAGGTACAGGTCTAGAATTTAAATTCTAAAACTTTGATTTAAGTTGTTCAAAAGGCGATGTTTTACATCGCCTTTTTTGATTTTTCTTGCTTGGTTTTGATCAGTTTTAAGTGATTTTTAAGTTTGAATTTTTAGATTAGGGCATCAAAGATCAATAATTGATGCCAATATGCTTCAGGTCATAGCTAAAATACAGCAAAAAATTCCAAGACTTAGTTTAAGTCAATTTAACCTCGTGCTTGCCTTATGGCTTGGGGTGGTTTTGAACCTCGCGTTTTATCAGCAAATCCAGCAGCTCACACCTTATACGGGGCTGAAGGCCGGACTATTTTTAGCGGCAACCGTACTGGTGGTAGTGGCACTTTATAATGTGCTGATGCAACTCCTGCAATGGCGATGGAATTCAAAACTTTTGGCGAGTGTTTTGCTGATCATTGGTGGCTTGAGTGCCTATTTCGTCAATAGTTTAGGCGTGACCATTACATCTGACCAAGTGCAGAACATGATGCAAACAGATGTAAAGGAAGTGCAGGATTTAATCTCGCTACAATTTTTTATCTGGGTCTTTGGACTGGTTATTTTGCCAGTGCTATTGATCTGGCTTTTGCCACTGCATAAAGAAGCCCTAAGCACGGTCGTAGCCAAAAAGGGTCTACATATAGTGCTATCGCTCATCCTTTTGGGTGCTTTGCTGTTTGTTTATTTTGTCGATTATGCTGCGATCTTTCGTGAGCATCGTGACTTAAAAGGCATGCTCTCACCACAAAACAGTATCGCTTCGACATTTTCCTATTATCACAAAAAAGCACCGAAACAGAATTTGCCATTGCTGAACTATGGTGAAGATGCACATATGGTTGAAAACGTAAGCGCCAAAAGCTTACCAAAATTGATGGTCTTAGTGGTTGGTGAAACTGCGCGCGCGGAAAGTTTTTCACTCAATGGTTATGCTAAAAATACCAATCCTGAACTCAGTCAGCAAAATATTATCAATTTTAGCCAAGTCAGCTCATGTGGCACCGCAACCGCTGTGTCTGTTCCTTGTATGTTCTCGGGTATGCCGAGAACCGAATATGATGAACAGCTTGCAAGTCATCGCGAAGGTTTACTCGATATTGCACAGCGTGCAGGCTATAAGGTGACGTGGCTAGATAATAATTCAGGCTGTAAGGGCACATGCACACGTGTTGAAAAATATGAATTTCCTGAAGCGCTGAAGAAAAAGTGGTGTGATGCCGATGGCGAATGTCATGATGAAATCTTAGTGGATGGTTTGAAGGCATATTTGGCTTCGATCCCCAAAGCAGATCCAACTCCCCGTTTGATTGTATTACACCAAATGGGCAGTCATGGCCCTGCTTATTTCAAACGAAGTACCGCAGCGTTTCAAAAATTTAAGCCAACCTGTAATAGCAATGCCATACAGGGATGTAGCTCTATAGAATTAATAAATAGTTATGACAACAGTATTATCTATACCGACCATGTGCTGAGTGAATTGATTAACACCTTAAAAGTGACTGACAATTATCAAACAGGACTGTGGTATTTGTCCGATCATGGCGAGTCGACAGGTGAGCATGGTTTGTATTTACACGGTTCTCCATACGCAATTGCACCGTCACAGCAAACTCATGTGCCGATGTTGATGTGGTATTCACCGGCGTGGCAAAAAAATAATTCAGCGCAATATACTTGTTTAATGGCACAAAAAAGCCAAAAATTAAGTCAGGATAATCTATTTCCATCGCTATTGAGTTTGCTCGATGTGCAGACTCAAGTGATTGATGAAAAAAACAATATGTTGCAACAATGTACTTCAGTACAGCGCAGGACTTAAGCCATGCACAAAATACTTATTATTGAAGATGATTTCATGATTGCCGAATCGACTAAAACTTTGTTGAACTATCAACAGTTTGAAGTCGAGTGGGTGAATAATGGTATCGATGGCTTAAAGCTCATAATGCAAGGGGGAATTGATATCGTCTTGCTAGATCTGGGTTTGCCGATGATGGATGGTATGCAAGTCCTGAAACAAATTCGTCAAATGCAGCCCAAATTGCCGGTATTAATCATCTCGGCACGTGATCAATTACAAAATCGTGTAGATGGATTAAACCATGGGGCAGATGACTATCTGATTAAGCCTTATGAGTTTGATGAATTACTTGCACGGATTCATGCACTCCTTCGACGCACAGGGCTGAGTTCAGTCGAAGCACCACTGAAAATTTTAAAACATGGTGAATTGATTTTAGATATCGAACAGCATCTTGCACGCTATAAGGGGCAATATGTTGATTTATCAAACCGTGAATGGGCGATATTGATTCCACTGGTGACGCATCCGAATAAGATTTTTTCAAAAGCCAATTTAGAAGATAAGCTTTATGATTTTGATAGTGATATCAGCAGTAATACCATTGAAGTGTATGTGCATCATCTCAGAACAAAATTAGACAAAGATTTTATTCGCACCATTCGTGGTTTAGGTTATCGACTCGGTTAAGGCAAAGGAATTATCGACCATGCAGCAGCCTTATTCTCTGAAAAAGAGACTAATTATTTATGTGTCTGTTTTCAGTATGCTTTTGGGCTGTCTTTTGGTGTTTTCAGCTTATCGAATTGCACTTGAAGAAATTAATGAAATTTTAGATGCGCAAATGCAAAATTTGGCGGAACGTGTTGCAGAGCATGATCCGCAGCCTATTCGCAGCGAATTTGATCAACATAAGCATTATCATGAAGAAGATTTATTTGTTGATGTGTGGACCTATCAATCCAATGCGCATCAAACTCATCAATTAAAATTATTGGTCGCGCCTCAGCCCAAAGCCGGTTTTTATACCCACAGTACCCAACAGGATGAGTGGCATACCTATATTTTGCCACTCGCAGATCGGCAAATTCAGGTCAGTCAGCAAGAGTCGGTTCGGCAGCATCTTGCTGCTGAATTGGCCAGTAGCATGTTTATTCCCTATTTGGTTTTTATACCTTTTGCATTATTCGCTTTGGGATGGTTGATTCAACGCAGTTTAAACCCACTGGAAAAATTTAAAAAAGAACTGGCAAAACGGGATGCCTTTGAACTTTCTCCAATCTCTCAAATGCCGTATCCAGAGGAAATTGCACCGACTATTATTGAAATGAACCAGTTGTTTGAACGAATTTCATTGTCACAGCAGGAACAGCGCCAGTTTATTGCTGACGCAGCGCATGAGTTACGGACCCCGATTACAGTACTGAATTTGCAAATGCAGATTTTGCTACAAAAATTTCCACAAGATGACGCTCTACAAAATTTGAGTAAAGGTTTAATTCGTATTCAGCATTTGGTCAGTCAATTATTGAGTTTGGCAAAACAAGATGCCTCGGTCTTTGAACTTGAGCGCAAACAACATTTTGATCTTAAGCAAGTCGCAACCAATTGCGTGGAGCAACTGGTACATTTGGCGATGCAAAAAGATATTGACCTTGGCATGGAGCAACAACAAAGCATTGCCTTATATAGTCTTGAGCCAACGGTACATTCAATCATTTTTAATTTGATTGATAATGCCATTAAATATACCCCTGCACAGGGCATGATTAATGTCTCCGTCTTTGAACATGCGGGGCAGGCGGTTGTACAGGTTGAAGATAGTGGGCCTGGCATCGACCCAGCTTTATATGAGCAAATTCGAAAACGCTTTTATCGAATTTATAATCATGAAGAAATTGGAAGTGGTTTAGGGCTAGCGATCGTGGATAAAGCCGCAAAACATATCGGTGCGGATTTGAAATTTTCTAAAAGTGAAACATTGGGTGGTCTGAAAGTGAGTTTACAGATCCCATTTAGTGAATCATGAGTGACTCAATCATTTTCAGATCAAGCTCAATTCAGGGACTTAATTAGATCCATGTAAAAGGTTTGCTGTTTTGCTGCGTAGTCGATGCAGTGAAATGGCGAGAAAACAGCACATACATGACACAATTAAATGCCCAAATGATCCATACGGTCCAAAGGTTATGACTCAGAAAATGCGCACCCCGCATCATTTGCGCCCAGCCAAAAGCAAAGCCTAAAATCAGCCCTGCAGATAAAAAGAAGTAGGCACGGGCAGGTCGATGTATTCGATAAACAAAATATCCAGTGATTAGGGCAAAACCAGTTGCAGCATGACCACCGGGAAAACAGTGTCCTTGGCGTGCTGAAAAATCCCAAGAAAAGCCATGGGCTGTAGCGACTGTCATATTCCAAGGGCAGGCATGTGCAGATTGTGATTTGAGCAACCCAATGATTGCCGTGCTGAGTAGAGCCACTACGATAAAATAACCAAATTCAAACTTGCGTGCTTTTAGATGAGGATATTTAAAACTGCATATCCATGCTGCGATATAGAGAACATAAACGCCTATGACGATATTCTTGATATAGCGATGGTTCAGCACAGCAAGTGCCCAATCATTACGATGAGGAAAACTACCATGTAGGTCGACCCAAGGCTGAATAAAAGCTTGGTCGAGCGAACCACCAACGGGGAAAAAATAAAGTAGGCCAATCATACTGAGCGTGAGCAGCAGGGCTTGTCGTAATAAAAAGGAACGGTTTGAGAGCATAAGTCGTGTGATGTGCTGAAATTATTTTGTTTGAATGCTGCTATTTGAAACCACGAAGCTTAAATCAGACTTAATCGGCTATTTGAACTGTATCGATATCGATAGTGAAGAAGGTGCATAAAGCAAAACGGGCATTGTGTTAAAGTTTTTGAAAACTCAGTAATAAAGATTTATGAGCATACGTGCAGTCCTTTTTGATTTAGATAATACTTTGACTCACCGAGATCACAGCGTTCAGGCGTATACGCAGTATTTAGCCAAGTCTTATCAGTCGACGCTGGTGGAGGTAGACCTTGTACAGATTAAACGTATTATTAACCGTATAGATAATGGGGGATATCCGAAAAAAGAACTCCTTACTCATCCGAGTATTGGGGCATCTGTCGCTTATGCTCTACAAACGGAGCTGAATTGGATACATCAACCCGATTTTGATGAGCTCACAAAATTTTGGTTTCAGTACTTCGGTCAGTTTGCCGTGGCGATGCCTGGGGCATTGAGCTTGCTGCAGCAACTAAAACAACAGCAGTATAAATTGGCGGTGGTGTCGAATGGTGGACATGCCACACGACTGAACATTTTAAATGGACTAGGTTTTGCATCGTATTTTGATCAGATCATCAGCTCGGAAAGTGCCGGGATCAGTAAGCCCAAAGTTGAAATATTTCAGCATAGTTGTCGTGAATTGGGCGTGGCTGAAACCGAGTGTTTATTTATTGGTGATCATCCTGTCAATGATATTTATGGTGCGAGCCAAGCAGGGATGTCTGCCGTTTTGCTTGAAGGCTTTCATGCTTTAAGTGCAGAACAACAGCACAGCATTCCCAATAAAATTCAGCATTTGGATCAGGTCTTAGATTTTCTAAAATAAGGTGATTTAAACTCAAGCTTTAAGCGAAGTTCAGGGTAAAAAAAGCGGCATAAATGCCGCTTTAGATTGTGCTGTTTAGAACATGTTTTCTTCAGAGTTTGCCGAAATACGGTGAATACTTAAGTCTGCACCACGGAATTCTTCTTCTTGATCTAAGCGAATGCCCATTGTGACTTTGAGTAGACCATAAACGATGAATCCACCTGCCAATGCAATCAAGATTGCGAGTAGCGTGCCGATACATTGAGAGATCATTGAAATACCGCCTAAACCGCCCAACCATTTTTGTCCAAATACACCCACTGCAATACCACCGAAAGCACCACAGACACCGTGTAGTGGCCATACGCCAAGTACATCATCGACTTTGAGTTTGTTTTGAGTGTATGTAAATAGTTTGACAAAGATCAGACCTGCGATAGCGCCGATAATTAACGCACCGACAGGATGAACTACATCTGAGCCTGCACAGATTGCAACCAAACCTGCTAAGGGACCATTATGTAAGAAACCGGGGTCATTTTTACCCATAAAGTTTGCTGCAAGCGTGCCACCCACCATTGCCATGAGAGAGTTAATCGCAACCAGTCCTGAAATGGCATCCAAACGTTGTGCACTCATCACGTTAAAGCCAAACCAACCGACGATTAAAATCCAAGAACCTAAGGCAAGGAATGGAATACTTGAAGGCGGGTGCGCGCTGATACGACCGTCTTTTTTATAGCGTCCATGACGTGCGCCAAGTAAAAGTATTGCAGCTAAAGCGATCCAACCGCCCATCGCATGTACCACGACCGAACCTGCAAAATCATGAAATGCTGCGCCAAATGTGCGTTCTAACCATGCTTGTAGCCCAAAATTACCATTCCATGCCATGCCTTCAAAGAATGGATAGACCAAAGCGACCAATAATAATGTGGCAATCGCTTGAGTCCGCATTTTTGCACGTTCAGCAATACCACCTGAAATAATCGCTGGAATGGCTGCGGCAAAAGTCAGCAGGAAGAAACAACGCATTAAGTTGTAGCCATGATCGGCTGCTAAAGTGTCCCCAATATGGAAAAAGTGCTGACCATAAGAGATGTAATAACCCACAAAAAAGTATACAATTGCGGAAATAGAAAAGTCAGTCAAAATTTTACTCAGCGCATTGACCTGATTTTTATGTCGTACTGTACCTAATTCTAAAAATGCAAAGCCAGCATGCATGGCAAGAACCAATACTGCACCAAGAAGGAGAAAGAGGAGATCTATATTTTGCATAAGGTGTTCCAGTTTAGTGCGCTAGTTCACGAAAAGAACTTCAGTATATCGAGCGAAAAAAAATGGAAAAGAGATTGGCGCTAGGGAAATTTTGATTAAAAAAACTTAAAAATACATAAGACTCGATATAAAGCAAAGACTTGCATTTAAAGCTTAAAAGTGCACCAAAAAGATGCGCATCAATATTTACAAGAGAAAATTAACTAAATGATTCTTAAATGGAAAAGGCTGAAAAGTGAATATGTTTGAAACTTATTTAATTTTATAGCGCCAAAAAGGGATTAATTCAGGGCATTGAATATTTTTTGAATTTTCATCGGAATGCGAGAAATTTGGGCATGTATTTGAGTTTACTCGCAGATATTACGGTGAGCGGTTATTATTGTGCAAATGAAATGAAAGTTGAGAAGAACACAGCTTTAAAATTTGCCTATCATTGGGTCATTTTGTTCATTGAGTTGGTTATTCTGTAGTGCAAATACATGACAAATTATTTCAAAGGGCTTTTATTAGAGTGTTGTAGCGGAAATGCGGTTTTGAGCTCTTTTAGTTCCGGTTGATGAGGAGAATACTAATTTAAGCGAGACGTTGAGTATTGATTGCCTCCGCCCAATCACAGCATCCACATCGTGGGCAAACATCTTGTGCGCCATGGATATACATAGTTTTACCGCAATGCGTACAGGCATAGAGATGATGCATTTTGATATCTCGAACCGCTTTATAGGGTTTCGGAAATAGTGGCAGTCCATAACGCACTTGTTCAGGTGGGTAAAACAAAATACTAAATTTTCCATCACTTTCTAATAAACCAACTCGAACTTGTCCAAGATGCTCCACATTTTGCTGACGCATTTCAGAGAAGAATTCATCATGTGACATTTTACCTTGTTTAATCTTTTCTAAAACCAATTCACCATCTTCAACAATGTAGAGGGCTTTGCCTTCAATTAAATCTTCAAAGGGTTGGTATTTCATCATGAGCCAAGTGATTACTCGGTATAAACCAATTACCACCGTCATCACAATGAGAGCTTGCAGGAGGGGGAGCTCCTCTTCAAACATTGGGTCGCCTGCAATAGAACCCAAAGCAAGGAGGATGGCAACTTCAAAGATGGATAACTGACGTACGCCGCGTTTGCCTGTTAGGCGTAAGAATACGATGATTAAAACGAACATAATGACGCTACGCAAAATCACTTCGGCAGCAAAAGTCCATGTGGTGTCATGGATGAATATTTGGGCTAAATCCATGTCTCATCCTTTTTTATCGTTATATGTTTTAACTTAGCAAAGCGCTAGGCAATAAAGCAGCTCAATTGTGTTAATTTTTAAGCATTATTTGAAAATGGATTTCATGCTAACGGTATTGTATGCATGAGATATTTGATGAAAAAAGTGCTTTAAAATAGCCATAAAAAAAGCACCGACGAATCGATGCTTTTGATGTGGTCTGGCAATTTTTAAAGATGCTCAGTTATTTAATATGTTCTGCAATATCCGTAAAGATTACACCTAAACCATGTGCGCCAGCATCTGGATAGCCAAGACTGCGGTCACCCACAGTGCCTGCACGTCCCATACGCGCCACGATTTCTTTGGTCTTCTCAGCGCCTTGAACCGCCGCTTTTGCACCAAGGACAAAGTTTTCTTTAAACGATTTATCGGTATGGGCAGACCAAGAGTCTGCACATGGCACTAAGGCATCAATCAGGGTTTTATCGCCAACTACTGCACCACGTCCAAATGAACGCTCTCCAGTGGTTTGAATGTCTTTGACCGCAGCTTGCAGCATCTCTGCGAAATCAGCGACAGTTAAAACTGATTTGCCTTGAATTGATTTCGCTGCCGCACGGAATGCTGAACCCCAGATTGGGCCAGACGCGCCACCACAATGTTCCATAATGATCATTGAGCAGTTCAGCATGAATTCATCCATCTGCTGCGCTTGAATCAGACTTTGCCATTCACGTTTTAATTGCTTAAAGCCTTTCGCCACGCTCATACCGAAGTCGCCATCACCTGCATGCGCGTCTAGTTCACAGAATGGCACTTCATTTCTAATGATGCAGGCAGACATCACATCCACCACATAGCGCATGTTTTCGATGGTGAATTGCTCATTGCTGATCACCGCATGTTCAGGCTGTGTTTCAACTTGTGTGTTTACTACAGCTTCGGCTGAAGCATCTTTGGATATAAAAGTTAAAGGCTGTGCTGCTGAACCATCCATTTTAAATGCAGGGGTGTTGGCTGCTGCGTCGAGGTAAGTTTTCAATTCATTATCGACAGCAAGTAAGGACACAGATGCACCATTCATGTCGATACTGGTCATATAGTTGCCGACAAATGTGCGGTAAATTTTGATGCCTTTACGTGCAAGGTGTTCGCATACATCATGGTTAAAGACATACAACTCTTGCAGCGGTGTGCTACCAAAGCTATTGACCAAGACTGCAACTTCTTTCATGTCTGGGCGGTCAAGGAACAGGTCATCCACGATGCGCTGTGCCATTTTTTTGGATGGCAAGATTTTTTCACGACGGATGCCGGGTTCACCGTGAATGCCGACGCCATATTCCATTTCGTCATCAGCCAAAGTAAAGGTTGGCGTGCCTTTGGCTGGAACAGTACATGAGCTATAAGCAAAACCAAGGCTAATGACGTTGTCCGCAGCTTTTTGAGCAATCGCTTTTACGTCTGCAAGTTCTAAGCCTTTTGATGCTGCTGCGCCTGCAATCTTATGTACAAATACTGTGCCTGCAACACCACGACGACCGACTGTATATAGGCTGTCTTTAACCGCAATGTCATCTGCCACTTTTACATAGTCAACTTTAATGCCGTCTTCAGTTGCAAGGGCTGCGCCATTCTGGAAATTCATCATATCGCCAGAATAGTTTTTGATGATCATCAGCACGCCTTTGTCAGTCGCGACTTGCTGTAAGGCTTTATAAACCTGAATTTGCGACGGAGATGCAAATACGTCGCCGC
The DNA here is from genome assembly GCF_013419835.1 of Acinetobacter sp. YH12052. Classification (NCBI taxonomy): domain Bacteria; kingdom Pseudomonadati; phylum Pseudomonadota; class Gammaproteobacteria; order Moraxellales; family Moraxellaceae; genus Acinetobacter; species Acinetobacter sp. YH12052. The sequence continues at coordinate 42,238 of NZ_VOZI01000010.1, read as the reverse complement.
ACACAGCAGCGTCTAACATGCCTGTGCCTACAAAGCCTGCATGGGCAGGTTCGTGACCGCTACCACCACCACTGATAAGTGCCACGTTATTGTGTTTTTCTTTACGTGAAATGATTTTGTGTGACTCGTTAAATGCGAGTTCTGGATGGGCAAGGACAAAGCCTTTGCACATTTCAATTACGATGTTTTCTGCACCGTTCATGAGTTTTTTCATGGATCTACCAATCTGTATTTATAGGGGAGAATGTAAAAAGTTTATTATTATCGAAATGGGATAAGTTTGCTGACATAAAAGTGTAAAAAAGGGCGGTTTTAGATTGAAGAGTTAGAAAATAAACATTTTTTGATATATAAATCTTGTTGGAATGAATCCCCTAAATCCCTCTTTATCAAAGGATGGTTAGGAGTATTGAGAAATTGAAGTGATTTTGTTTATAATTTTTTGATTTTAATAAAAATATTTGGATTTCTAAAATGTTGATTTGTAAAAACTGTATTGAAAAAAATATACCACCATATACATATGATAATGAAAATTTTGAAATTCAACCTTGTAATGTTTGTCAAATCGAAACTCAGCATTTGGATTATGAGGTTTTTAAAAATAAGTTATTTGAGATAATTTCTAAAAATTATAGATTTTTACGGGATTTGCCGTGGAGAGCAGGATGGTTTTTTGAAGGTCATGATGAGGACGGAGTAAGTAGTTTTTATAATTTAATAGAGAGTTTGGAGTTTAGTGATGAGCTCACAGAAAAATTAGCCGAGGATGGAGAGAAGGTATTTGGTGATGAATTATTAGTAATTTATGATGATTTCTTAGAAGAATATGAAGGTTGTGATAAAGAAATTGAATGGGGGAATATTCAAAAGAGTTTTCAGCACGAATTTAGATTTTTCAATTCAAAGTTGAAGGAGTTTTTAGATCATACATTTGAATATTTAATGGATCATGGAAATATCAGGTCATCACTTGTAAATACTATCGTACCTAATACGATTTTATATCGTGGTAGGAGTTTTGATAGTTTTAATGCTCTAATGAGAGAAATCAATGAAGAAAATTTATCATTTGAATATGAAGAAGAAAATGAAGAAATGTCAAAGAATATTAGGGATAAATTTGGATTAGTACCATCATTCTTAGCTAGCGATCAAAGAATGACACCTTTTGGAATTTCAGCTCTTTATTTGTCGACAGATAAAATGTCATGTGTAGCTGAAATTAGAGCTTTAGTTGGGCAATATATTGGTATTGCTCAATTTTCTAATAGGGTAGAGCTAAAATTATTAAATCTGAATAAATTAGCACAGGGGCTATATCCTCATCATTTAGATGAAAAATATTTGGAAAAATTGGATGTTTATATATTTTTTAAAAAATTAATCGCGAATATTGCTAAGCCTAAGCTTGAAAGTGGTAGATTTGATTATTTAATAAGCCAATATTTTTTTGAGTATTTAAGAGTAAAGTTTAGCGAACAAGTACAAGGAATTTTCTTAAAGTCAGTGCAATTACCTACAGCTGATAACATTATCTTGTTTCCAGAGACTACTAAGGAGGGAATAGATAGTTCAATTATATCGGGAAATAATAAAATTTATTTCTTATGGAATAAGGATTCAAGATACGGTCTAAGCATCTCAAAAGTTAAATCAATAGAAATTAAGACTGAAATTGAATATATATCTCACCCACGGATGAAAGAATCATCCGATTGGATTTAATCCCTCCCAGCCTCCCTTTAAAAAGGGAGGAGCTGTCACGTAATTAAATTGATACGCGAAAGTCCCCCTTTGAAAAAGGGGGATTTAGGGGGATTAAAAAATAAAAGCCCTCACTGTGAGAGCTTTTATTAATGCAAATTATTGAACCGAATCATCCAAATTCGGCGCTAACCAGCGTTTCGCTTCATCCAAAGTCCAGCCTTTACGCTTCGCATAATCCTCAAGCTGATCGCCTGCGATTTTACCCACGTTAAAGTATTGGCTTTCAGGGTTTGCATAGTAGAAACCGCTGACAGATGAAGGCGGCCACATCGCAAAGCTGGTGGTCAATTGCGTGCCAATCTTGTCGGTAGAGCCTAACCAGTCAAAGAGTGGTGCTTTTTCAGAATGCTCAGGACAAGCAGGGTAGCCCGGCGCAGGACGGATGCCTACATACTTCTCTTTAATCAATTCTTCATTGCTTAAGGTTTCAGACGCTTGGTTGCCCCAGAACTCTTTACGAATGCGCTCGTGCAAATGCTCCGCAAACGCTTCCGCAAAACGGTCACCTAAAGATTGTGCAAGAATTGCAGAGTAGTCATCGCCTTTAGCTTTGTACTCATTGGCCATTTCTTCTGCACCAAAGATCGATACAGTGAAACCGCCCAAGTAGTCTTCTGCGACACCTTTAGGCGCAATAAAGTCCGCTAATGACAAGTTTGGTTTACCTGTCACTTTATCAGACTGTTGACGAATGTGATGGAAGGTATGCGTAACCGATTGACCATCTTCGCTATACACTTCAACCGAATCCGCTGCAGAACGGTTAGCAGGGTAAATACCAAACACAGCACGAGCATCAAAACGTTTGTTGTCGATGATGTCTTTTAGCATGGTCTGTGCTTGTTCATACAAGTCAGTTGCTGCTTCACCTACAACTTCATCCGTTAAGATAGCAGGGAATTTACCTGCCAAACTCCAAGAAATGAAGAACGGTGTCCAGTCAAAGTACTCAACTAATGTTTCCAATGGATAATTGGTCAGCGTTTGCTTACCAATAAAGTTTGGCTTCACAGGCGCATTGGCAGCAAAGTCAATTTTTAAGCCATTTTCTACAGATTCAGCATATGTCAGCTTGGCAGCTTTTGGCTGTTTATTGGCAATACGCTCACGGACTTTTTCATATTCAGCACGTGTGTCTTCAACAAATTTAGGCTTCATTTCTTTAGAAAGTAAAGTTGTTGCTACACCCACAGCTCGTGAAGCATCGGCAACATAAATGACTGCATCATTTGAATATTGCGGATCAATTTTCACTGCCGTATGCGCTTTAGAAGTGGTTGCACCGCCAATCATCAATGGAACATTAAAGCCTTTGCGCTGCATTTCTTTCGCAACAAAAACCATTTCATCCAGTGACGGCGTAATCAGGCCAGATAGACCAATAATGTCGACTTTCTCATCAATGGCAGTTTGCAGAATCTTCTCGCAAGGCACCATCACGCCAAGGTCGATGATGTCATAACCATTACAGCCAAGTACTACGCCCACGATATTTTTACCGATGTCATGTACGTCACCTTTCACGGTTGCCATCAGGACTTTACCCTTAGATTGGCCAGCTGTTTTTTCCGCTTCAATGAACGGATTCAGCCAAGCTACAGCCTGTTTCATGACACGTGCAGATTTCACCACTTGCGGCAGGAACATTTTGCCTGAACCGAACAAATCACCTACCACGTTCATGCCGTCCATGAGTGGGCCTTCAATTACATCTAAAGGACGTTTAGCTTTCAGGCGTGCTTCTTCAGTATCTTCATCAATGAATGTGGTGATGCCTTTCACTAAAGCATGCTCAAGGCGCTTTTCTACGGGAAGCTCACGCCATTCCAAGTTTTCAACTTGTTTTTGTGCAGCGCCTTGACCACGGTATTTTTCAGCAACTTCAAGCAGCTTTTCTGTAGCTTCTTGATGGCTTTCACCTTGGTTTTGGTTCAAGATCACATCTTCAACCGCAGCTTTCAGTTCAGCATCAATATCATCATAAATCGCCATTTGACCTGCGTTGACGATACCCATAGTCATGCCTTGCTGAATGGCATGGTATAAGAACACTGAGTGAATCGCTTCACGTACAGGCTCGTTACCACGGAAGGAGAACGATACGTTAGACACACCGCCTGAAATCATCGCATGTGGTAAGTTTTGCTTGATCCAGCCTGTTGCTTCAATAAAGTCCACAGCATAGTTGTTGTGTTCTTCGATACCTGTTGCCACTGCAAACACGTTCGGGTCAAAAATGATGTCTTCAGCAGGGAAGCCAACTTCATTGACCAATACATCATAAGAGCGCTTACAGATTTCTTTTTTACGTGCAGCTGTATCGGCCTGACCATTTTCGTCAAAGGCCATCACAATCACGGCAGCCCCATACTGACGGCACAAACGCGCTTTTGCAACGAACTCGTCATAGCCTTCTTTTAAGGAAATCGAGTTAACAACCGCTTTACCTTGTACACATTTTAAGCCCGCTTCAATGATTTCCCATTTAGATGAGTCAATCATGATCGGCACACGTGAAATTTCAGGTTCAGAGGCTACAAGATTAAGGAAGTGCACCATTGCGCCTTCTGAATCCAGCATGCCTTCATCCATGTTGATGTCGATAATCTGCGCGCCGGCTTCAACTTGCTGCTGTGCAACTTCTAAAGCTTCGGCAAAGTTTTCTTCACGGATTAAGCGTAAGAATTTTTTAGAACCTGTTACGTTGGTACGTTCACCCACGTTCACAAAAAGTGATTCTTCAGTGATGTTAAATGGCTCTAAACCACTTAAACGACACGCAGGTTTAGTCTCTGGCACTTGGCGCGGGGCAATGTCTTTTACGGCATTGGCAATAGCACGGATGTGATCCGGCGTTGTACCGCAGCAGCCGCCAGTGATGTTAATCAAGCCACTTTCTGCAAATTCTTTAATAAAGGCAGCGGTTTGTTCAGGGGTTTCATCATAACCGCCGAAGGCATTTGGTAAGCCAGCGTTCGGATGCGCCGAAACAAAAGTATCGGCAACGTCAGCAATGGTTTTTACATGCGGACGCATGGCATCTGCACCTAGGGCACAGTTAAAGCCAATAGACAATAAGTCACCATGACGCACAGAGTTCCAGAACGCTTCAGCAGTTTGGCCAGTTAAAGTTCGGCCAGAGGCATCGGTAATCGTGCCTGAAATCATCAATGGCAATTCATAGCCAAGCTGATTAAACACTTCTTTCACTGCAAAAATGGCAGCTTTACAGTTTAAGGTATCGAATACAGTTTCAATGAGCAGAATATCGGCACCGCCTTCAATCAGGGCATGCGCAGCTTCAATATAGTTTTCTTTAAGCTCATCAAAAGTAATATTACGGAATGCAGGGTCATTTACATTTGGCGAGATTGAGCAAGTACGTGAAGTTGGCCCAAGCACACCAGCCACAAAACGTGGTTTTTCAGGTGTTGAGTATTTTTCACAAGCGGCTTTGGCAATACGCGCTGCTTCACGGTTGATCTCTGATACCAAATCTTCCATGTGGTAGTCAGACATTGAAACTTTAGTGCCGTTAAAGCTGTTGGTTTCAATGATGTCTGCGCCAGCATCGAGGTAGGCTTCATGAATGCCTTGAATAATTTGCGGCTGAGTCAACACCAATAGGTCATTATTGCCTTTGAGGTCAGATGCCCAATCTGCAAAACGCTCACCACGGTAGTCAGCTTCTTCGAGTTTATGACGCTGAATCATGGTGCCCATTGCACCGTCGATAATCAGAATCCGTTGAGCGAGCAGCTCTTTTAGGGTGGCAAGCGTGGACATAAATAACCCCAATCCGATGGAATATAAAATCGGCAAATATATTAACAGAATTCATTGCAGTTTTATTGATATTCAATCATCTTCACAGCGCGCAATTATTAGCTTGTTGAATTAATGAGCAATATTGCAACTTGTTAATTTCATATAAATGTATGGAAAGCTTCATGAATTTGTCATATTGCTCAGGCAAGATTAAAAAACATCCATTAGGGGTATGCAATATGACAAAAAACATGACAGATGAAATATAAGCTGAAACATTGGGTTTCAAAGAAAATAAAGTTTAAATACGCAGATTAAATAACTGATTTACTTTATGAAAGTAGAGTAGGGAAGTCGGTTTTTAACACTTAAAAAAAACAAATAAAGCATGAAAAATTGCTTTATATGACACCGCTTTGTCATATAATTGTCATAATTAAATTGAACAATATGGGGATTTTAAAATCCTCTATTCCTGCCTGCATGAATTCTAAACAAACTCCCGTAGATTCAGCGCACACGTCGACTCCTCAAAAGTCCACGAATGTTCATGTGCCTACACCGAAATTCTTTATGCCGGTATTTTTGACGGTGATTATTTCAACGTTGATATATATTGGTTTTCAGGTGACTGCCGATTTAGCGCATGTTCCGCCTTTAAGTCTTTATTCAATGATTTTATTGGGCACAGCCTTATTCATCGCACTTGGCTTTGAATTTGTAAATGGCTTCCATGACACTGCAAACGCAGTGGCAACAGTGATTTATACCAACGCCTTGTCAGCACCGGTTGCAGTAATGTGGGCGGGTTTCTGTAATTTTCTGGGTGTAATGGTTGCCAGTGGTGCAGTTGCTTACGGCATTATTGCTTTATTACCTGTTGAATTGATTATGAATGTCGGTTCAGGTGCAGGTTTTGCCATGGTTTTCGCTATGTTGATCGCAGCGATTTTGTGGAATTTAGGGACTTGGTTCTTGGGCATCCCGGCGTCTAGTTCGCATACTTTGATTGGTTCCATTCTTGGCGTTGGCATCATGAACTACCTGTTAAATGCAGGCGGTGGTGCGAGCGGTGTAGATATGGAGCAGGTGCTTAAAGTCGGTAAGGCGTTATTGTTCTCTCCACTGATTGGTTTTGCATTTGCAGCACTCGTTTTCTTGTTGGTGAAGCGTATTTTCCGCAAACAGCTTGAATTATTTCAACCACCAGAAGGCAATAAGCCGCCACCACCATTGATTCGTGCAATTTTGATCTTTACCTGTACAGGTGTAAGTTTTGCGCACGGTTCAAATGATGGTCAAAAAGGTATGGGTCTGATCATGCTGATTTTAATCGGATGTGTGCCATTGGCTTATTCATTGAATAAGAACTTAGATAATCAACATATTCAATCTTTCCATCAGTTATCTGCTCAAACTGCGACTGCGATCTATGCAGAGCATAATGATATTCCTGATGCACAAGCACGTGATGTACTCACCAAATACATTCAAACCAAAGAAGTCAGCCCAGAAGTTGTGCCAGCTTTGGCAAGTTTGACCGATCATTTAGGTGAGCGTGTTGCACAGTATGGCGACTTAAAAGATATTCCTGAACAAGAAGTATCTTCGATTCGTAATGACATGTACTTAAGTACTACTGCTTTTAAACGTCTAGATAAAGCTGAACAACTACCAGCAATGGCAGAAGCTGAACAAAAGACAGTGAAGGAATATCGTAGTCACTTAGATTCGTTCTTACAGTACATTCCAACATGGGTGAAAGTCGCTGTTGCATTGGCACTGGGTCTTGGAACCATGGTGGGTTGGAAACGTATTGTTGTGACTGTCGGTGAACGTATTGGTAAAAACCACATGACCTATGGTCAGGGCATGTCTGCCGAGCTTGTTGCTATGTCAACGATTGCTGCTGCGGATGGTTTTGGTATGCCTGTATCGACTACACACGTACTTAACTCAGCGGTTGCAGGTACCATGGTCGCGAATAAATCGGGTCTGAACTTTGCAACAGTGAAGACCATTCTATCGGCTTGGGTCTTCACTTTACCTGCAACGATCTGTCTATCAGGCTGCTTGTACTGGTTATTCTTGAAAGTGTTCTAAGCAACTCAAATTCCAGATATAAAAAAACGCTGCTTCGGCAGCGTTTTCTTATGGCTTTATCTCAGACATCACCGATTTTAATGGGATGACTGAGAGCTGAATTAGAACAATCAAACTAGCGAGTTGAAGCTTTGCAAAGTTCAACACTTATTTGAACCAATGCAGTTACGCTTTTTTAAACAGTCCCAATACTTTTTTCACGGGCAATTTCTCTTCAGCAAAACCATACAGCGCTGCAAAAGGTAAGGCAGTACGCGCCAAATAAGCCACACGCCATAAGCCACCATGGTTGGCACCATGCATCATGAGTTCTAATGGGTGGTCTAGCGCCGTTTCAGGGTTAGCAACCGATTGAGGGTTTCTCAAGTCGTGAATCCATAAAGCCGCCATGAGTGCATTGGTGGTTTCAGGTTGGAAGGATTCCACATCAAATAAACTCGCACCATTAAATGCGGCTTTTAATAATGGATTCTTCGTCACTGAGCGGGTCGTGGTGGATGGCGCAATATTGATACTAACCCGCTGACCATTTTGACGTGCCACAGTTGCACGCCATTGTTGGATACGTTTTGCGAGTGCGTAGTTTGGACCTTGTTCCACCACCAGACAGTCAGCAATACCATAGGATTTTCCATTGTCTGCTGTGGTGGTTTGCTCATTATTTTGCTTAAAGAAATGCTGACCTGTGACTTTGGCAATACTTTGTGTCAATAGTTTTTGTGCAGAAGCACGGTTTTGGAATTTGGCTTGCGCTGCCGTAACAATCTCTTCTGGAACCGCATAGACATCGGTCGGAGTACACATAAACATCAAGCTGGTGTCGGCTTTTTGTTGGCTGACATAGGCCATGATGCTGTCCATTGCCATTGCAACACGAACATGCTTTTCACCATCTAAATAGGCAATTGCAGCCAGATCTAGTTGATGTTCACTTTGTGCAAGCCATTGTGCAATTTCAGGAATGTGTGTCAGTAAATTGGCGCCCAATTTGTGTTTTAGTTCTTGAATGGGTGTGTCTTCATGCACAGCGTCGAGACTTGGTGCATATAAAGTGGCATTACCGGATTGAACCGTGCTTAAAATTCGATCCCAAACACGTTCATTATTGAGGTCGATTGCCACAATATTGGCTTTCCATTTTGCTAACCACGTCAGAGGGCCAGCTTCGGAGGCAGCACCAAAAAGCACCATAGTCCGATCTGACAAATCGAACCATTCTGGGTGTGCAATGGCTTCACGTAATGCGTCGGCATGACTGGCTTCAATGATGCCAGCATCTTGCCATTTTTGAATCTGAGCCAGTAAAGCCTCACCTTGAAGTTTTTGACCATGATAGGGCACATACCACTCAGGCGCTGCGTCACTTTCACCTTTTAATTTCACGGTATGCAGCGGATGTGCAGTCAAAGCTACTGCATCTTTGAGCGTATACTTTTCTTGATTACGATAAAACTCAAAGACGTGATGCGCTTTATTTAAACCTTGCTCAGCAATGTTGATCGCAGCTTCAGATGATTGAATTCCTTGTTCAACCAAGGCTTTAAAATATTCAGGATATTTTTTACGCCAGTTTTTTTCTTGTTTTGCACGTACAGAAGAGTGATGGTCAACTGCAGCTAAGGCTTCAGCGATAATTTCACGACCAGTTTTAGATGTACTCGGCTTTTGGTTTGAAGCCGAAATGGGAAATTGAAGACCTTCAGTTGAACTCGACATGCAAAATATCTCAGCTAATTTTGTCATTAATATACAGATGTATACATTATCTATGCCAAATTAAAAAATAGGGTGGCATAAAGTGCCAGATTTATATGATTTGTCATGTGCTTTTGTGAACTTTCGTAGAATATACAGCTTCAAATTTTATTGCTGGAATTGAAAAAGCCTTCGGTTTGAAGGCTTAAAAGAAGAGGGCATGAAATCAGCAACGGCAAATCAACAACGGCCTTTTTTAGCCTGTCCGGGCGGGCAAAAGTCGCCATGTCGATCTGGGTAATTGTAAGGATAGTGATTACGATCTGGGTCGACCACGATACTGCCTTCACGAGTGTGAACGGCACAAGCACTCAACACGCAGGTCAACAGCAAACTTGAGAACATCAGGACTATTTTCATTGGAATTTTCCCTTTTTTATTCTGTGTCATTTCAGTTTAAATCAGGGCAAGGGAAGATAGCGTTTCAATCTGCTGTGAAATTGTATAGCTCGATATTCAAAGTGCGGTGTTGTAGATATGGGAAATTGGCTAAAGAAAAGATCAATGGTCATGAGGTTAAACTCGGCGCAATAAAAAAGCCTAAACTGAAACGGTTTAGGCTGTCATTTTTTAGGTTAAATCCAGCTGATTTTTTAGACTTAACGTTTAGAAAGGAACGTTTAATAACTGACTTAAGAAATGTGGAATGAGTTTTGGTTCAAGAATAATCGTCATGATTACACCATACGCTGCGCCCCAAAGGTGTGCGCTGTGGTTAATGTTGCTGTTGCCACGTTTACCTGACCAGATACTATAAGCCACATATAGCACGGCAAAAATAATTGCAGGAACAGGAATAAAGAATACAAAAATCAGTTTCCACGGTTCAAACAAGATATACGCAAAAAGTACCGCAGACACTGCCCCAGAAGCTCCTAAACTTGCCCAATGGGTATCATGCTTATGTTTTAAATAACTCGGAATAATTGCAGCGATCAAGCCGCCCAAGTAAAACAGCACAAAGCCCATGTCGAAGAAATATTGGCGATAAAAACTTTCAATCACGCTACCAAAGAAAAATAAGGTAATCATGTTGAATAATAGGTGCGCACCATCTGCATGAATAAAGCCATGGCTAATAAATCGGTCATACTCGCCACGACTGAGGGCTGGCGGCCAAAATAACAAACGATTCATCACTTTCTGATTTGAAAATGCAATCAGTGAAATCACCACCGTAATCAGGATAATGGTCACGGTGTGGTTAAAGGGTAGACCCAACATATATGACTATTCTACTTGTTAAAATTTATGCTCAATAATGCCATTAAAACGGCTTAAAGCGTGAACTTTCAGAATAATTCCGACAATTTTAGTTGATTTTTTTCTAATGCCCCGCATCTTAAGTTAAAATAGCGACTTCAGCTTGAGGAAATATTGTAATGTCGACTGAGAACAACAGCACAGCAGTTGCTGAAGAAATTCCAAACCTATTGATCACTCCAAATGCCCAAGAGTATTTGAAAGATCTTTTGGATAAACAAAATACACCGGGCATTGGTGTACGTGTTTTTGTGGAAAATCCGGGTACGCCACGTGCTGAATGTTGTATGGCTTACAGTGCACCAGAAGAAGTTGTGCCTACAGACTATAAACAAGACTATCCAGATTTCCCTGCATTTATTGACACACCGTCTATTCCATATCTTTTGGATGCGGTAATTGACTATAACAAAGACCGTTTTGGTGGTCAGTTAACTTTCCGTGCACCAAACTCAAAAGTGCCACGTGTGGGTCCAGATGCCTCTGTAGAAGAGCGAATCACTTATGTTCTACAGTCAGAAATTAATCCTGGCCTTGCCGGTCATGGTGGTAACTGTGCATTGGTAGAAGTGGTTGAAGATGCAGAGCATGGTTTAACTGCAGTGCTTAAATTCGGTGGTGGTTGCCAAGGTTGTTCTTCAATCGATTTAACCTTGAAACAAGGTGTTGAAACAACATTGAAGCAGCATGTACCTGAATTAATGCGCGTTGTTGACCAAACGGATCACAGTAATACTGAAGGTGCTTATTTCAAATAAGTTCAGTATTGTTATAAAAAAGCCGCAATGTTGCGGCTTTTTTTATTTTCTAAATGAAATAACACAAAGATATTTTCAATGGTTTCTTTGATCGTTACATCGAGATGATAAGGCATATCCAAAATATAAATGAGAATGATTATTAAAATTATTTGCATTATTGTTTGTGTCCGTTACAATGTGCAACACATTATTCTAGATTTCTCCATAAATACGTTCATTTGGAAGCACTCAATGACCAAACAACTATTCAAATCAACGCTGACACTTTCAATCCTCTGTGCATTGGTGAGTTTGTCGCATGCAGAAGATGTGCAAACTGAAGCAACAGACGAATCCGTAACGAAGATGGAAACCATTGTTGTTACCGCAGCAGAACAGGTTAAACAATCATTAGGTGCTTCAAAAATTACGGCAGAAGATTTAGAAAAAATGCCGGTTGTGAATGATATTTCAGAGTATGTGCGCCGTATGCCGGGTGTAAATTTGACTGGTAACAGTGCCACAGGGCAACGTGGTAATAACCGTCAGATTGATATCCGTGGTATGGGGCCTGAAAACACGTTGATCTTAATTGATGGCAAGCCTGTAAATTCGAGAAACTCAGTACGTTATGGCTGGCGCGGTGAGCGTGATACACGTGGTGATTCGAACTGGGTACCTGCAGATGCTATTGAATCGATTGAAGTGCTGCGTGGTCCAGCAGCAGCGCGTTATGGTTCAGGTGCGATGGGTGGTGTGGTCAATATTAAAACCAAGAAAGTGACCAACGACGTGCATGGCTCTGTGGAAGTTTTTACCAATCAACCTGAAGACGCTAAAGAGGGTGCTAGTCACCGTGAAAGCTTTAACTTGAGCGGGCCAATTCTCAAAGATGTCCTTTCATATCGGTTATACGGTAGTTATAACAAAACCGATTCAGATGCTGCGGATATTAATGCCTTAATGGACAATGGCGCGCGTATGGCGGGTCGAGAAGGCGTTGAAAATAAAGATATCGCAGGGCGCTTGGCTTGGCAGTTGAACGATCAACAAGTCTTGATGTTTGACGCAAGTGTTGGCCGCCAAGGCAACCGTTTTGCAGGTGACAGTCAAAACAGTGTATTTGATCCAGCCGATCCAAACAAAGCGCCTATTCTATCGGCTTTAATTGGTGAAGAAACCAATACCATTTATCGTGATAGTTTTGCATTAACCCATGAAGGTACGTGGGGTTGGGGCGATAGTAAACTCATTGCGCAATATGACAAAACCAAAAATAAACGCCTACCTGAAGGAACAGGCGGTAGTACTGAGGGACAGATTAATAATCTTGAAAATAAACAAACGTCATATCTAGAAACCATTCGTTTTAATGCAGAAGCCAATCTACCGTTCCAATGGTATGTTCCACAAGTATTAACTTTAGGCGCTGAATGGGTTGAAGATGACTTTACCGATACGGTTAATACACAAGCTGGCACAGGCGGTTTTGGTGATGTGTTGACCTCAGGTGACCGTTCACAAATGGATTCACGGATTGCGTCGGCCTATATTGAAAACAATATGAACTTGGGCGAAAGCACCGATGTCGTTTTGGCACTGCGCTATGATAATCATAGCAAATCAGGCGATAGCTGGAGTCCAAGTCTCAATATTACGCAAAAGCTTGGCGACTATTGGACATTAAAAGGTGGTGTGGCTAAGGCGTATAAAGCACCCAATATGTACCAAAATGCGGAAGGTTATCTGTTAAGTACTCGCGGTAATGGCTGTCCGATTGGGCTGAGCCAATGTCTATTACAAGGTAATGGCGATCTCAAACCTGAAACTTCAGTGAATAAAGAGTTAGGTGTGCAGTTCGAAAAAGACATCGTGAATGCAAGCTTTGCATGGTTCCGTAATGATTATAAAAATAAGATCGTTGCGGGGGATACACGTCTGGAAGAACTAGAAGTAAATGGTACAACGTATAATGTACTGCGTTGGATGAATACGCCGGAAGCTTTGGTGGAAGGTGTTGAAGGAAGTATTTCTTTAGATTGGGGTGATATCACGTGGACCAATAACGTTACCTATATGATCAACTCTGAAGATAAACGTACAGGCAATCCGCTTTCAGTGATTCCGAATTACACACTGAACTCTATTTTGAACTACAACATCACGGATCGATTAGACAGTAACTTTGTCTATACCCAATATGGTCGTCAAAAGCCACGTCAATATGCAGAAACCAGTCTCGAAAACAAAGCTGGCTTAGCGATGGATAGCGTGAAAAGTTATGGCATTGCAGGCATTAACTTTGGTTATAAATTTAATGCGGATTTGAGTGCTCGTATCGGTGTGAATAACCTATTTGATGAGCAGAAACTGCGTGATAAAACGGTCAACCAAACATATAACGAGCCGGGTCGTGCTTACTATGCAAGTTTGAAATACCAGTTCTAAGTATGTCCAAAAAAAAGCCGCTTCACGCGGCTTTTTTTATGTTGGGATATTTAAAATTTTCAGTGCTTCACTTGAGTAGTAAAACTGTTCTAAATATAGGCGTGAACGCTCACGTATATAACCTGACTCAATCATTTGTTGAACGATAGGATTGAGTAAATTTTGAAGTTCATGCTGAATCAGTGCTTCATCAATATTTAAATCACGCAGCAATAAATCAAAAGGGCGTTCTGCATTGCGCACGTACCAAGCGTATACGCCATCATGCACTTGCTGTTTCATATACTCAGACTGTCGCATAAAGTCCCAAATTTCATGACCCATAGCGACGGTTTGCGGCAAGTCCTGAACTTCAACATAGTTCTTTAATACCGAAACTGGCAGCGCTTTAATTTTATGCCACAAATTGGCCTGAAAATGGTACAGCTTATGATCATCAAAGTGCTGATTTAACACAGTTTCACTCATTTGACTGAGCTTTAAAATATTCTTTTGCAAATATTTACTGACTGCATTATCTAAATTGGTATCTGTGACGTTTTCCAGTACCGATTTCCCCATTTTCATAAATCGTGAAACACCGGGTACAGATTTTGCAATCACCGAATTATCTAAATAATCTTGTATCGCATGTTGAATCAATTGACTGATCATGGCTGAAAATGCAGGATTGTTGACCATGGTATGAATTAAACGCTGACGATGTCCCTGTTTACTTGCCACATACTGTGCAATTTTATCGATGGTCAACACTGGAATGATTTCGGCAATCGTAATGCTGTCATTTGCAGGGTGAATCAGTGCAAATTTGATATGTTCAGCAATTTGCTCAATTAGAAATTGACTTGTAGGGGTATTTAAAATTTGTTTCTGCAACAAGGCATTGATTTGATCAAAACTCCAAATTTGCTGCAAAGATTGTTTACGAAACCATTGATAAAAATGGGTGAATTCAGTGGCTACGGTATCATTGTGTGAAAAGCTCTGATCTAAAAAGTTCAGTTGAGCGTCAATCAACTGCTCAATCATCGGGTTTTTCTGCATACTTTCCCTGAAGCCCCAGTGATGGGTATCTAAAAATGGCGAATGCTCAGTTTAACTGAATCAGTTTATCTACCAAAGGATTTTTAAACTTTTGACTTTTCGCAAGGAAAGGTAAGTAATGGTCTGCAACTTGTTGTTCGGCTTCTAAGATTGGCATATGACCGACGTTATTTAAAATTACAGGGGTTTCTGCACGTTTCAGTAACGACTTGAGTTCGCCAGCCACTTCAACATTAAAGATTTTATCTTGTTTGCCCCAAAGGATCAGGGTTGGTGCTTCCACCGTTCGTGTTAATCGAGCAAAAGTTTCAGGGGTGTAGATTCGATTGAGCGTGACGACTTGATCGATCATTTTACTGGTGAAGGGCGCACGCGCAATTAAGATATTTTCCTGCGCTTCTTTAAGCTGTGTCGGAACATTAGGCGGATTCTGCATGAGTTTATGCATAACATCATCTAAATCCCCCGGTTTTGAAACGATTAAATTTTTAAGTTTATACGGGTCACGGGTATAACTGGTATTGGCTTGTTTATAAATGCCCGCGCTGTTGAGTAAAAATAAACTTTGGGTATCAAAAGGATATTGAGAGGCATATACCGTGGCAATGGAACCACCCAATGAGTGACCTGCAACATTCAGTTTATCTTCAATATCTATTTTAAGGACAAACTGGCGTAGTTGTTCCGTGACATTCGGGACAGAGACATCAAAATCGACAGGGACATGGGTATCGCCATTGGCCGGAAGGTCAGGGATGATCACGTGATAGTTCGGTGTTAAATAATGCGCAACACGGTTCCAATTATCACGTGTGCCACCTAAACCATGAATGAGCAAGATGGTCGGTTTAGAGCGTTGACCACCTTCGCTATAACTCCAATTCACATTCCCGACTTGAACACTGTGTGTGACTAAACCAGCCGCTTTACGTTCTTGGCTCAAATAATTTTGCACGATAGAGGGTACGGCCAGGTTTTTGCTGATGGGAGACGGATTTGCAGCCAAAGCATGGTTGGCAGTAAACGTCATACAGCAAATTGTTGCTAGCTTGAAAAAGCCAAAAACGCGTGAATGATGTCCTTTCATTGACGTTTACCCCAGTTAAATCGAATCGATATATTTTTTAGATCATTTATATGACTATTATCAGAATGGGCTGAAATAGCAAAAGCGTATATTTATGAAATATATTGTAAATTAAAAATGACCTTTGTCATCCATTGCTTTTTTGACGTGGTTAAACTTGCGTTTTAATAATGTGAACCATTACAGAAAAAATATTTTTTTTTGATGAATGTAGACTAGCATTTTCTATCAAGTAGCATCGTCTTATAAAAAATTCATAGCAATTGTTTTTGCAAGTGACAATCGATTCGACTGGGATTAAAATATTGCAACTTCGGATAAGGGTAATTAGAACATGCTAACAGCAGCAGAAGCTTTAGATCGTTTAAAAAAAGGGAATCAACGTTTTGTAGACGGTGAAACGAATCACCCAAAGCTTTTGACGCATCAACAACGTGCTGAAATGGCCGAAAGCCAAGAACCTTTTGCGATTATTTTAGGGTGTTCAGACTCACGTGTTCCTGCTGAAATGGTATTTGACCAAGGCTTAGGCGATTTATTCGTGATTCGTGTTGCAGGTAATATTGTGGCACCGTCTCAAGTCGGTAGCGTGGAATTTGCAGCAGAAAGCTTCGGTTGTCCTGTGGTCATTGTACTGGGCCATACACACTGTGGCGCGATTCATTCTACGATTGAAGCTTTAACTAACCCTGCGACACCACCATCAGCTAACTTGATGTCGATTGTGAATCGCGTTCGTCCATCTGTAGAAATACTCATGCAAACTGAATTGAAAGATGACCTTGAAAAACTTTCAATGCATGCAGTACGTTCAAACGTTTTTGCATCAGTAAATCAACTTCGTCATGGTTCAGCAGTCCTCGAAAACTTAATTGCGCAAGGCAAATTAAAAGTGGTGGGCGCTGAGTATTCACTCGAAACGGGTGAAGTAAGCTTCTACGATTTCTAAGCAAACTACAGTAAATACAAGATTTAAAAAAAGGCGCTCAAATGAAGCGCCTTTTTTAACGAATCCATTTTCACCCACTAAATTTATAAACTTGCTTTGATCAATGGATAAGCATTATTCAGCAAAATTGGTTGCGCTTTGGCATTTGGGTGAATTTGATCTTGTTGCATCAAATTTTTATGCCCCGCCACGCCTTGCATAAAGAAAGGTAATAATTTGACTTTGTACTGTTGGCTCAACACTTGATAGTTATTTTCAAAAGCTTGGCTATATGCCTTGCCATAATTCGGTGGAATTTTCATTCCAAATAAAATCACTTTCGATTTGGCCTGTTGGCTTTTTTGAATCAGCTGCGCTAAATTTTTTTGAATTTGTGCAGGGGGCTGTCCGCGTAAACCGTCATTACCACCTAACTCAATCACCACAAGGTCTGGACGATGGGTCTGCAACAGTTTAGGCAGTCGTGCCAAAGCACCACTGGTGGTTTCACCGCTGACACTTGCATTGACCACTTTATGTTGTTTCGGATACTGTTGGTCTAGACGTTTTTGTAATAAGTGAACCCAGCCTTGCTGCACTGAAACACCATAACCCGCACTTAAGCTATCGCCCAAAATCATAATGGTTTTGGCAGAGAGCAGCATCGGGCAGAACATCAGTGCAATAGCCAGCAAGTAACTCAATAGACGATTATTTTGAATGCGATTTTGCATATAGGGAAGATATGACCCAACTCACGACAGATGTTGACATCATGCCACAGGCGATTATTTCTGCACAGCAATTGACACAAAAGATACAACTTCCACAAAAACAGTTATCGATCTTTGAACACCTCGATCTTGAAATCTTTGCAGGGGAACAAGTTGCAATTACTGGTCGTTCTGGTTCAGGTAAATCCACCTTGTTGGGGATTTTAGCGACACTAGATCAGGCCAGTTCTGGACTGTTACGGGTCTGTGGTCAAGACATTCATCTATTAAATGAAGAACAGCGTGCTCAAGTCCGTTTGGCCCATATTGGTTTTGTCTTTCAGTCTTTCCAGTTGTTGCCACATTTAACGGCACTGGAAAATGTCATGCTACCGCTACGGTTACAAGCAAATTTTCAGGTCAAAGCTGCCGAAGAAAAAGCATTAAAACTGTTAGCAAAGGTCGGACTAGAACGCCAAGCGCATCAAGCCCCTAAAGTTTTATCGGGTGGTGAGCAGCAACGGGTTGCGATTGCCCGTGCTTTGGTGAGTGAACCCGATCTGATCTTTGCAGATGAACCGACAGGTAATTTAGACAGTGCAACGGCACAGGAAATTGAACAACTGTTATTTCAGTTAAATCGTGAAATGGGAACCACTTTGGTATTGGTGACGCATGATGCCGATTTGGCCCGTCAATGTCAGCGCCACTTTGAATTGGTCAATGGTCAATTGATTGAGCATCGAACAGGAGATGCTGCATGAATCTTTTGGCATTGTTTCGACCACTCTTACAGCTGAGTTTTAAAACCACGGGTGTGTATTTATTATTGATCACACTGACCTTGGCGATCAGTGCCACCACGGCTTTAAAGTTTAGTAATGTACAAATTCAAAATGCTGTAGCGCTACAAGCTGCTGAAATGTTGGCAGCAGATTTGGTGCTGACAGCCAATGAACCAATTCCACAAGAGTGGCAACAACAAGCCAAAACACAGCAATTAAAACAATCGAATGTCACGCTATTTAGCAGCATGGCGCACACTGATCAGCAATTTGTCATGGTCAATGTCAAAGCCGTTGATGCTGCATTTCCACTAAGAGGTGAACTCGAAACAGAACCAAAACTAAACCGTTCCATACAAGCAGGTGAGGTCTGGTTAAGTCCTCGTGCCATGGATTTATTGGGTGTAAAGGTTGGAGATCAGATCAATATTGCTGATGCTGCTTTTCAAGTCAGTGCCAAAATCATCCATGACACCAATCAGGAACTCGGTTTCAGTGGTTTTTCACCGACAGTTATGATTGCGCAGTCTGAGGTGGCGAGAACCAATGCCATCCAAGTCGGGAGTCGGATTGAATATCGCCTGTTAATGGCAGGAGATGCACAAAATACCCAGCGCTTTGAAAAACTGTATAAGCAGAAATTTGGCGATCAAACAGAAAGTGGTGCTGCCAATTCAGATCAAGCGCAGGTTCAGGATGCGGCTCAAAGCAGTTTGAAATTGAGAAATGCCAGTGAAGGCAATACCCGCTTGATGAAGCCGATAGCCAATCTTGAAACGTTTTTACAGCTGGCCAATATTTTAACTATTTTACTTTGTGGCATCGCCATCGCATTAACCAGCCAGCGCTATGTTCAACAAAATCAAGATGCTATTGCACTGATGCGCTGTATTGGATCGACCAAACAGCAAATATTAAGTGCTTATCTGGCTTTACTGTTGGTTGTACTCGGGCTTTCAATCCTGTTTGGAAGTTTGATTGGTCTGGGATTGGGCTATGGCTTATTGCAACTGATGCTACAGCTGATTCCAAATTTACAATTAGAGTTTTCAGCCCTTTCCATGCTGCTTGGCCCGCTTCCAATTGCAATATTCACCAGTGCAATCGTGCTATTAGGTTTTGTTCTTCCGAGTCTTTGGCAATTATTAGGGACACCGCCAGCACGGGTGATACGACAACAAGAGCGTTCTGTACGTTCCATACTTTGGATGCTCAGTTTCGGCACACTCAGTTTGGTGGTGTTTTGTGGGGTATTAACTGAAA
The DNA here is from genome assembly GCF_013419835.1 of Acinetobacter sp. YH12052. Classification (NCBI taxonomy): domain Bacteria; kingdom Pseudomonadati; phylum Pseudomonadota; class Gammaproteobacteria; order Moraxellales; family Moraxellaceae; genus Acinetobacter; species Acinetobacter sp. YH12052. The sequence goes on along the minus strand of NZ_VOZI01000010.1, from coordinate 22,571 downwards.
ATTTACAACTCACCCTGTGGCTGATTTGCGCCATCATCTTCCTGTGTGTTGGCCTATATATGATGGTCTGGCTCAGTTTAAAGGCTTTGAAAAGTTGGGGGACGAAAATCTCAGCGTATATACGCACACCGTATCAAACGGCATTTCAAATTACCGCATTAGCATTGGGTCTAAGTCTGATTACGGTTTTAGCGGTATTACGTACAGATTTGCTGGAACGTTGGCAACAACAATTACCACAAGGGACACCTAACCAATTTGTCTATGGATTACCGCCATTTGAGTTGCAGGATTTTAATCAACAACTCAAGCAGCATGGCTGGCAAGGGACGCCGATGTACCCGAATATTCGTGGACGATTAGTTGCCAAAAATGATCTCCCTTTTTCGGATGCCTTAATTAAAAGCAATAATTCATTACGCCGTGAATTGAATCTTACGCAGGCTGCAACTTTTCCGAAAGATAATCAAATCATCGCGGGCAGTCAGCAGTTTCAACAGGTTAATGAAGTATCGGTAGAGGTGAAAACCGCACAAGAGCTGGGTATTCAAATTGGAGATCGACTGAGTTTTAGCCTTCCTGAAGGGATTTTACAAGCCAAGGTGATCAACCTTCGCAGTGTGGAGTGGGAAAGCTTTAGTCCAAACTTCTTCTTTATTTTTTCTCCCCAAACCATGGATGAAAATGCAGGCAGCTATTTGGGGAGTTTCTATGTTCCACCACAAGATAAAAATCAGTTAATTGGTCTAATTCAGCAGTTTTCGAATACCGTGTTTATTGATGTCAGTCTGATTTTGGATGAGATCAAACGCATCGTCAGCGTATTGGTTCAGATTATTACTATCTTGGCGCTATTGGTCAGTATTTCAGGCATTTTGGTCTTGATCGCATGTTTGAACTTATTTATGGATGAACGCAAAAAAGAAGTGGCATTACTGCGTTCCTTTGGCAGTTCCAAGCAAAAGCTAAAGTCGATGCTCAGTTTGGAAGTTGGTTTGATGGGGCTAATTTCAGGTGTCGTGGCGTGTATTTTTGCCGAAGTAATCAGTGCGATTGTCAGTTATAAAATGGAACTGGTCATCCAACTACATGCCGAGATTTGGTTGATCCTCCCACTGGTAATGACCATACTCTGTACATTGATCGGACGTTATCGCTTAAGTTATCTTTGTGATATTCCACCCTTAGAAAGTTTGCGTGAACTAAATAGTTAAGCGTGGAGAAGGTTAACGGTTGAGCTAATTAAAAGTGGAGCAAGAACCTAGTGCGTAGTTCAGGTTTAGACATGATTTGACGTGTTTTCAACATGTCTGTGTTATAGCCACAGGGTTCATTCCACTATTTAATGTGCTGTGAGCGATTGCTTCATCAGCAGGATAAAGTGTTCCCAAAGCGGTAAAATCGGTTGGATTAATTGTTGGCAATGTAGATAAAACAGATAGCATCCGACAGTTGCGGCGATTAGACCGATCATTTGAATGAGCAGGGATTGATGTAATTTTTGTCCCACATACCAAATGAAAGCCAAGGCAGCACCCATCAACATGCCGCCAATATGCGCGGCATTATTAATTCCACTAATCATAAAGCCCATAGCGAGGTTAATCCCCATCACCATTAATAAGGTTTTTTTATCCAGATAAAATTGCTGTTTAGGTAACATAGGGAGCAGTGAAATAATCGTTAACGCTGCACCGAGACCCATCACTGCACCTGATGCACCTGCACCAATACTCGGGAAAAGCTGCTGATTGGCTGCACCTTCGGCCAATAATGCATAGCTGTCCTGAATGGTTAAATACCCACTCAATAAGCTTCCCATCAGTCCGGCTAAAACATACAGACCGAGGAAGTAGAAACGACCTAACATTTGCTCGGCAACACTGCCAAAAATATACAAAGCCCACATATTCAACATCAGGTGAATCAGGCCAAAATGAAAAAACATACTGCTGAATAAGCGGATGGGTTCCTCTAAAAAGGTTAAAGGTGCATAATCAGCACCCCAACGCAAAGCATCCAGTGTGTCGGGTTGGCTAACGTTCATTCCATGCAACACTTGCCAGCCAAAGAGTCCAACATTGATGGTAATTAAGAGTGCCGTGATCCACCACAGTTGGATTTGCAGCTTACGGGTTGATACAGCAGGAGGGCTGAGTTCAGACATGCTATTCTTGTACTGTGTCAAAATATTTAAAAATAAGCTTAACATGAAAAAACAGAATTTCTGGAGTAACACACTGACATGAAAGCCTTTATTGTTCGTACATTGTTAATTCTTGTCAGTCTTGTGCTTTTGGTACAGCTTTGGATCTTTGGTAGTCTGGTGTGGTGGCGTACACATCCTGTGGAATCGACGATGATGATGCGTTTAGATTATTGGTCTGAGCCATCCAAACCGATTAAACACGAATGGCGTGATTACGACCAAATCAGTGATTATGTCAAACATGCTGTTGTTGCCGCGGAAGATGGCAAGTTTTTACAACACAAAGGTTTTGATTGGGAAGGCATGCAAAATGCTTTAGAACGCAATAAAGATAAAGGCAAAGTGGTTGCAGGTGGATCTACCATTTCTCAGCAATTGGCAAAAAACTTATTTTTATATAATAAGCGTTCATTTATTCGAAAAGGGCAGGAAGCTGTTGCAACATGGATGATGGAACGCATGTGGACGAAGCAACGCATTTTAGAGGTATATCTCAACTCGGTTGAGTTTGGGGACAACATTTACGGCGTAGAAGCTGCAACACAGCACTATTTTGGTAAAAGTTCACGGAGTTTGAGTCGAGAACAAGCGGCATTTATTGCGGCTATTTTACCCAATCCAAAATATTATGATGAAAATCGACAAGATCGTAAGCTAAATTATCGTAAGCGCATGATCCAAAAATATATGCGTTATAGCCATATCCCAGATTAAAAACGATCTAAACACTCGTCAAATGGCATGGCAGCGATTTGAATTACAATAAAAAGCTCATATTAATGGGCTTTTTTTATGAAATTGTCACAAATTTGAAGCATACTAAACTGAGTACAGCACACATTTTTTAATATGGGTTTGAAATGAATACCGCAGCTGAAGTCGCGCAAGTACCTACTGAATATACTTATAATGATCGTTATATTAATCGAGAGTTATCGATTCTCGACTTTCATCTGCGTGTGCTCGAACAAGCGGTTGATCCGATACATCCATTACTTGAACGCATGAATTTCTTGCTGATCTTTTCACGTAACTTAGACGAATTTTTTGAAATTCGTGTTGCGGGAATGATGGAACAGCTAGACTTAGGCAATGAAAGCCGAAGTCCAGATGGTTTGACACCAAAACAAGTATTAGATGAAATTTCTGCGACTGCGCATGCGGCAATAGAGCGCCAGTATCGTATTTTAAATCAAGAAATATTACCTAAACTGCGTGAAGAAGACATTTGCTTCTTACGTCGTGGTGAATTAACCCCTGCACAGTCGGCATGGGTAAAAAAGTATTTCCAAGAACAAGTTGCTCCGGTCTTAACGCCAATTAGCTTAGATCCTGCACATCCATTCCCTCGCTTGGTGAATAAGTCGCTGAACTTTATTGTGACTTTAGAAGGGAAGGATGCGTTTGGTCGTCAGATTGACTTAGCCGTTGTACCTGCACCGCGTTCGCTGCCACGTGTCGTTCGACTCCCTGATGAATTAACCGGTGGAAAAGAACATCACGTGATGCTATCGGCAATTATTCATGAACATGTCTCTGACTTGTTCCCCGGTATGACGGCGACGGGTTGCTACCAATTCCGCGTGACGCGTAATGCCGATTTGGCTTTGAATGAAGATGTTGAAGACTTGGCCAAAGCTCTGAAAGGTGAGTTGAATTCACGTCGTTTTGGTCGCGCCGTTCGCTTGGAAGTGACAGAAAATTGTCCGCAGCATATTTATGAATATTTGCTTGATGAGTTCGATTTAGAAGAAGAGCAACTCTATAAAGTAGATGGACCAGTTAACCTTGCACGTTTACTGTCAAACTTTAAACGTCCACATCTACGTTATGACGCGCATATTCCTGTTATACCGAAAGTACTCAAAAAATCTGAAAACATTTTTAGTGCGATGCAAAAGCAAGATATTTTGCTGCACCATCCCTTTGAATCATTCGCACCGGTAATTAATTTACTGCGTGAAGCTGCACGTGATCCACAAGTTTTGGCCATTAAACAAACGCTTTATCGAAGTGGCGCAGATTCGGAGATTGTGCAAGTTTTAGCGGAAGCAGCACGTAATGGTAAAGAAGTCACCGCTGTAATTGAGCTTCGTGCACGATTTGATGAAGAATCAAATATTGCTGTAGCCAATGTATTACAAGAAGCGGGTGCAGTGGTGGTGTATGGCATCGTGGGCTATAAGACCCATGCCAAAATGATTTTGGTGGTACGCCGTGAAAATAATAAATTGGTGCGTTATGTACATTTAGGTACGGGTAACTATCACGCGGGCAATGCGCGTATCTACACCGATTATGGTCTGTTAACTACCGATAAAGAACTCTGTGAGGATGTACATCGTATTTTCCAAGAACTGACCGGAATGGGCAAAATGGCGAAGTTGAAAAAACTGCTGCATGCGCCATTTACCTTACATACTCAACTGATCAATTATATTGATAATGAAATTGCCAATGCAAAAGCAGGTAAGCCTGCGCAAATCATTGTCAAGGTCAATGCATTAACTGAAGTTCAGTTGATCAATAAACTGTATGAAGCTTCACAAGCGGGTGTGCAGATTGATTTAATTATTCGTTCTATTTGTTGTTTACGTCCAGGTTTACCGGGGCTGTCTGAAAATATTCGCGTGCGCTCTATTGTTGGGCGCTTTTTAGAGCATACTCGAGTGTATTATTTCAGTAATAATGGTGATTCACGTATTTTTTGTTCAAGTGCAGACTGGATGGATCGTAATTTATTTAATCGCGTGGAAGCCTGTTTCCCAATTGAAGATCCAGCCTTGAAAAAGCGTATTTATCAATTAGGTTTAGTGAATTATCTAAAAGATAATCAGCAAGCTTGGTTGCTCCAAAGTGATGGGCGTTGGATTCGTACGCATGTTCAAGAGGGTGAGGAAGCACACAATTCACAGCATGTCCTTATAGAAGCATTTAAATAAATGCGTTAGAAAAGTAAAAGGGAGCAATGCTCCCTTTATTTTTTTAATTTATAAGTTTTTTTGAATCATTTATCTGAACTAAATTTAGCTGTAGCTACTAATTTTTCGGTAGATATTTTTAACAAAACCATCAATTTGATACGTTGAAAGTTTTAACTCACGGACCATCTGCTCTTGAGTCGCGCTATGGCTGACCATATCTAAAATTTGGTATTCAGCTGGATTCAGACTGAGCTGCTTCGGCGCTGCATTTTGCGGACTAAAAGTTTCACTCAATAAAAATTTAGCAAAACTAGGATGAAGGGCAGCCCCACCTCTTAAAATGGTTTTCAGTTGGTTATAAGTGTCTTCAATCGGTTGTTGAATCAGCATATAGGCGGTTGCACCGATCTGAATCGCATGTAAGGTTAAATCAGCAGATTGTTCATTGACTAAAATGATGAGATTACTCGAAGGATAGATCTTTTTAATTTTATGGATGAAAGAGATATCAGACTGTTGCGTGACCACTAAAAAGATTAAATTGGGCAATTGATTGAAAATTTGTTGTTCCGCATCTGCTAAATTTTCTGAAAATGTAATGAGGTCTTCAGGATAACCGAGGTCTCCTAAGATGTTAAACAGCACTGTTTTTGAAGTCATCGATTGATGATCAATAATCAAAACGGGTACTGGTAATAAAAATTCACTCATCATACATTTCGCTCATTTATTATTTTAATCAAATTGCATTTTCATAATTTGCACGAATGCGAATCATAAAAATATACCTAGAAGTTGGGATTTATACATCAAAATATAATTAAGTTATTGTGATTTAATAGAATTTAAATAGCGTATATTTTTGGTGTTTTTCATTATTTTGAATGAAAAGATTTATGGTTTTTTGTTTTTAATTTTAGATTTATTGGTTAAATAACAATTAAATTTGTATTCGGATTGAAAAAAATAATCGAAATGTGAATACCGTATTTTGACAACGGATAAATTGGACTGTTTCCGATATGAATTTATTTCTATCTATTGCTTAGTTATTTTAAATATAAAGTGTAGTAAATATTTAAAATAATGTGATTGATTTTTAGTCAACATTTATTCTATAGGACCTTATTTTCAATTCGCCTACTTTATCTAAAATACCTGAAACTAGTGATTTTAACGAAGGTTATATTTTAATAAGATGTATTTATCTTCTTACTTATCTGGCTAGTGTGAAGATATTATCGAGGCGATGAATTGAGATATACATCAAGTCATATATTACCTTATCAGGCTACCTATTTGGGTTAGCCTTTTCTTTTTTCTAGATGCTGTATTTCATTTTTTAACTGATGTTATATAGTAACATCAGAAGCGCGATTTGATTTAAATAAAAACCGATATGCGTAAGGCCATCCGCAAGTGTTTGAGACAGGATGACTTCTAATCAAAAATGTTTTTGCGATACTTTGAATAAGTAGACGCTAGTGAACGAGTTTTGCGGTGAGGAGCATTGCTCTGCAAGATGGTTTTCTTACGAAGCGCACTTCTCATTTTGCCGAATGAAGAAACAACGTTTCGTAAGAGTACCTCCAGCCGAAAACTAATCTCTTTATTCAATCCCTAGATGTAAGATTCCATCGAATAGATTTAAAAATGCGAAATTACTTTTACGTGAGTAACATCAGTTTTTAAATTAATATTAACTTCTGCACAATAAAAAAGAGAGCCATGTGCTCTCTTTGATATTCACGGATTGATTATTGATTAGTGTAGATTATTGGTGATTTTCTGCAAGATTTGAAGCAATACATCAAATTCACTTTGAAGCGGCGTACTCTTACGCGTCACCAATGCCAATGTGCGTGTAGGACTTGCTTCAATTTCTTTTACAGCCAAATCTTCATTGGCTTTGATCATATTGGTATGAACTGCAATTTCAGGCAATAAGGTAAAGCCTAAATCTGCGGAAACCATCTCAACCAAAGTTGGTAAAGAGCTTGCTTTTAAACGATGGTCATTTTTACGTTCACCAATCGGGCAAGCACTCAAAGCATGATCACGTAAGCAATGGCCTTCTTCAAGCAACATTAAACGAGATAAATCTAGGTCGTCTAAAGATTTCGCTTGAGCTGCATTTTGGTCAGCTTTGTTGTACACCAAGAACAATTTTTCTTTGTTTACTTCTGCAACTTTCAAGCTACGTGTATCGAAAGGAAGAGCAAGTAATACGATATCTAGATTACCGTGCTCGAGTTTCTCAACAATTTTTTCACTTTGTGCTTCATGTAAATGCAATTGAATTTTTGGTAGTTGCTTATGCACTTCTTCTAATAATGGTGCAAGTAAAAATGGCGCAATAGTAGGAATGACCCCTAGATGTAAATCACCCGTTAGAGGTTCGCTCATTTCACGACTTAAACGCATTAGGTCTTGCGCATCTGCCAATAGAACTCGAGCTCTTCCGACAACTTGTTCACCAAGAGGAGTTAAACGCACGTTTTGACGGTCGCGTTCTACCAATACGCCACCTAGTAAACGCTCAAGTTCCATGATCCCGCCAGACAAAGTAGACTGGGTGACAAAAGAACGACGCGCAGCTTCAGTAAAGTGTAGCGTTTCTGACAGTGTTACTAGATATGACAGCTGTCTTAAGGATGGTAATGCAGCCATAGTGTCCTAATTTATGATTTAAAGTGATCAGCAAACAAACCGCTAAGATATGGAATAAAATGCGGTGGGATATCATGCCCCATTCCATCAATTAATTCAAATTTAGCACCTGAAATAGCCTTTGCAACGGCCTTACCATGGCTTGGCGGCAGCAAACGGTCACGAGCTCCATGAACCACAATGGTTTTATGCTGAATTTGTTTATCCAACTGCAGCAGGGAACCTGTACATAATATTGCTAAAAACTGTTGAAGTACACCCGCTGGGTAATAACTCCGCTTATAGAGTTTACGTGCAGTTTGTATCACTTCAAGCTGATTAATATAGCCTGGAGAGCCTATAATATTAAAAACTTTCAGACTATGGTTAATAATGCCATCTTCATCGTTAGATTCAGGTTTTTCAATTAGACTAAATAATTGCTTTGGAAATGGCGGTGGAAGTAAGGGTTGGATGTTACTGGTAAAAAGCAAGCTTAAGTTGTGCACTTTGTCTGGATAGCGTGCTGCCACGATTTGAGCGATCATGCCGCCCATTGAAGCGCCTAAAATATGGACTTTATCGAGTCCCATACGATCAATTAATAGTGCAACATCGTCTGCCATATCGTATAGATCATAAGGCGCACCTTGATTCTCTAGACCTAAGGCAAAACGTCCCATCAGTTTAAAGGTGTTGAGGCGTGGGCCTGGGTTACGAATTTTACTCGACAGACCAATATCGCGATTATCAAAGCGAATAACACGGTAACCTTGGTCTATTAGGGACTTACAAAAGAAATCAGGCCAATACAACATTTGTGCGCCGAGTCCCATAATCAATAAGATTGCAGGATCTTCAGGATGACCACCCACCTCGACATGAAGTTCAATGCCATTGCCTAACTCTACGCGAGTTTCATGCATAAAAGAGGCATAAGGTGAAATATTAAACTGAAGGGCACTATTCATTTTTATTTTCCTTTAAAAAGGACGTCTATTATTATCAGGACGTCCTTGTATTTAAACCCTAAACTGAAGCAGGAATCAAGTCCGGAACCTGCTTAGTCAAAGTTAAGCGTTGCTTCCCAGCAGTTGCACCGAGCAGTACAAATCCACGTAATACGCCATCTTGATCGATCGCACGGGCAATCATGCCATCTTCAAGCTCTTCTGTTTCCCATTGAGTTTCAACATCAATAGGCGCAGGAAGGACAGTTAAAGGTGCTGCAGGTGTTTTAACGGCTACAGGCATAGCTGGATAATGCACAGCGGTATGTTCACCATTGAGGGTTTTTGCCAAAGCACGTGCTTGTTGCATGATCGGCATGACGTATGGAAGAAGGGTACCATTGACTTCAGCACAGTCACCGACAGCATAGATATCTGCCAAGTTGGTTTCTAAGCCTTTATTAGTTAATACGCCACGACTGGTGTGAATGCCGGCTTGTTTTGCCAAGTTAATTTCAGGCTGTAGACCAATCGCAGACAATACAACATCTGCCACTAAGCTTTGACCATTGGCAAGGCTCACTTGATAATCACCATTTTCAATACGTGACACTTTGTCGACTGTCGTACCTAAAACGAATTGAATACCCGTTTCTTCTAAATTGCTTTGGAATTTAGCTGCAACATGAGACGGCAGCAGACGACCCAAAGGTTGCGGAGCTAAATCGACCACCGATACTTTCGACCCAGTATTTTGGAGATCATTGGCAAATTCACAGCCAATCAAGCCTGCCCCTAAAATCACCACACGTTTATCTTCACGTGCTGCAAGCTGTTTACGGAAAGCTTTGTAGTGATCTAAATTGTTGACGACGTGAATGTCTTCACTGCCATCACCCGAAATGGCTAAACGAATTGGATTTGCGCCGACTGCTAAAACGAGTTTTGAATATAGTTGTGTTTGAGTTTCGTTTTGACTTTCAATAGTGAGCTCATGTTTTGCTGCGTCAATGGATTTAACCCAACTCTTATTGATGATTTGCATATTGAGTTGAGCCGACATTTTTTCGGCATCCCCTAGAGGGATTTGCTCAGGAGCTTTATTACCAACGAGCGCATTGGATAATGTCGGTTTAGCGTAGTTAATGGCATCATCCGCACAGATCATAATAAGTTCTAGTTTAGTATTTAACTTTCGAAATTCACGTGCAACGGCATATCCCGCCATACCAGAACCAATAATGACAATAGGGTGCATACTCAACTCCAAACACATTTCATATTTTTTTAAAGACAAAAAAAAGACCATAACGATGATGGCCTTAGATTCTATTTATTAGATTTCAACCATTTCAAAATCTACTTTTGAGACGCCACAGTCTGGGCAAGTCCAATCATCTGGGATATCTTCCCATTTCGTTCCTGCCACGATACCGTCTTGTGGCCAGCCTTCTGCTTCGTCATAAATCCATCCACAAACGATGCACTGATACTTTTTCATTCCATTCTCCAAAAACTGACACAAAATTAAGTCAGTAAATACTTCATAACTGTATAAGTTTATTCCTTAAGGTTAAATCACCTTATACAGTAGACTCTTATGCTAAATTTTTACGCAGTTCTGACTATAAAGTAAAGTGGCTAAGAGTTTAATGAGTGAAATTAAAAGCAGAATGGCAGTGAGGGACAATAAATATCATAAAAACCCCAGATCTGGGAAAAATTGTCTGACAATATTTATGCCTATTGATATGTGTATTCGAATACATTTCCGTGAATTGGGTTCTAAATACCGCTTTTTCTATCTTCATAGACTAAAGTCTTGCAGAAAAAATCTCTAAAATCTTTTATTTTATGATTAGGAAAATATATATTTGATATTTTTTAAATAAATACAATATTAATAATCAATAGCTTATGTGAATTCACTGTATTTTAAATATGCAATTTGGAGGGTTGTTAGCTGTTCTTTTCTCTCAAATCGCGTTAAAATTCACACATTCCTTCCTTAATTTATTTTCTCCTATTATGAGTAATTCTACTGCTGCGGCATTGTGGTCTAACATTCGTACTGTCCAAGATTTTCCAAAACCAGGAATTTGTTTCTTTGACCTTACGCCGTTATTTATGAATAACATCGAATCGTTAACTGATGCCCTAATTGCAAGTATTCCAGCTGAGCAATTGGCAGAAGTAGATAGCTTTATTGCAGTTGAAGCGCGTGGTTTTGTTTTGGCAAGCTTACTTGCTCAGCGTACAGGCAAAGGTTTGGTGTTGGTACGTAAAGCCGGAAAATTACCACCACCAGTTGTCGGTGTTGGTTATAGCCTTGAATACGGTTTAGATCGTCTTGAAATGTCAGCTGAAATCGAATCACAAAAAGTAATTATTGTGGATGACGTATTGGCGACGGGCGGTACGCTTCGTGCAGTGAAACAATTGGCTGAAAAATGTAAACACCAAGTTTTAGGCGCAAGCATTTTCTTAGATTTGCCTGACTTGCATAAAGATTTAGGATTAAATATTTGGTCTGTTTTAGATGATAAAACACGTCCTGATGCAGATGCTGCCTAAGCGTCAGATTTAAAATGTAAAAAGCCTTGTCTATGACAAGGCTTTTTTATGTCTGCTAAAACGACGCTGCTGCTTAAGCTTAATATTATGATTTATTTTTTTAAGTAATTTAATTCGAGATGTTGGATTAAATCATTAATATTTTCAGGGCATTGAAGGCGATGATGTCCGCCATCCATGACTTGAACCTGCATATAGTCTTCGAGTTGTTTTTCTGCCTCATACATATCCAAAATTTCATCGCCACGTTCGATATATGCAATTTGTGGAATATCATTATCCAAATCCATTTCATTGATTGCAGGGTAGTCGTCGCGAAAGTCTGGATGCAGACTGGGGTTGGCAATTACACATGGAATGCGATGAAACAGCGACATTTTTAATGCCCAATATGCCCCGAGACTATGACCGACGATGATATCGGGCTTAATGGTTTCAATACTCTCGTGGTAAAAGTCCGCAACAGTTTGAAAATTTAAGTTGCGATAGTCCACTTCAATACAGAATTTTTGTTTTGCATTGATGGCATGGAACTTCGTAGATTCACGGGAAGAATCCAATCCATGTAAAAACAGAATTTTCGATAAGCAGGAAGTCATTGTTTTTCTACACACTGTTTTCAAACATTTTTGGATGTGTTGAATATTTTATTTTTCAACAATTTTATGGCTTCATTGTAGAGAGAATTGTCAAAAAGAGAATTTAGCTTTTGGTCTAATTTCTAGGCATTTAAAAGACTTTAGTCTTAAAGAAAATAGATTAAAAGGTTGAATTAAGCTATTAAAATATATTTCAATATACTGATAGTTATAAATATTTTAAAGTACGTAGTTGTCATTGTAATATCGCTAAATATTGGCTTGCTAAGTTTAAATATTTAACTTTTATCTCGTGCATATCTGAAAGGTATGGATTAAGCAGACCTGAAGGTATAGCTGTCAAAACATCTTACTTTGATAAATTTCAACTTATTGAAAAAATGCGCACATTGCTTACTGCTCAATTCAAAGGAAATCTGCTATGCTATGCAACTTCCGTTTTTTAACTATTTGAGACAGAGATGACGCAACATAACGCTCAATCGACTTCTGAACAAGCCATTTCCGAAAACGATTTAATTGCACAGCGTCATGCCAAGTTAGAGCACATCAAAGAGCACGCCAAGGAAACAGGTGTTAGCCCGTGGCCTAACACATTTAAGCGTGAACACTATGCACAAGATTTACAAGACCAATTCGCTGAAAAATCAAAAGAAGAAATTGAAGCAGGCGAAAAGGTTTATGTAAAAGTTGCTGGTCGTGTGATGTTGAACCGCGGTTCATTCATCGTAATCCAAGATATGACTGGTCGTATCCAGCTTTATGTACCACGTAAAGAGTTGGATGCTGACGTTCTTGCGACCATTAAAGCACTCGATTTGGGCGATATTATTGCTATCGAAGGTTATATTGGTCGTTCTGGTAAAGGTGACCTGTATGTTCATATTGAACATTTTGAGCTTTTAACCAAATCACTTCGTCCTCTTCCAGACAAATTCCATGGTTTGACTGATACTGAAGTTAAATACCGTAAGCGTTATTTAGACCTCATCATGAACGAAGAAACACGTAAAACTTTTGAAATTCGTGCAAAAGTGGTGTCAGGTATTCGTTCATATTTGAGCAATGAGCGTTTCATGGAAGTTGAAACACCAATGATGCATGTGATTCCGGGTGGTGCATCTGCGCGTCCATTCGAAACTCATCACAATGCATTGGATATGCCTTTATTCTTACGTATTGCGCCTGAACTTTACTTAAAACGTTTGGTTGTCGGTGGTTTTGAGCGTGTGTTCGAAATTAACCGTAACTTCCGTAACGAAGGTGTATCAACACGTCATAACCCAGAATTTACCATGATCGAATTCTATCAAGCGTATGCAGACTACAAAGACCTGATGGCTTTGACTGAAAATATGCTTGAAAAATTGGCGATCGACATCTTGGGTTCGACGGATGTGCCTTATGGTGAAGAAGTGTATAGCTTCAAAGGTCCATTCAAGAAGATTTCGATGTTTGATGCGATTCTTGAACACAACCCAACGTTCACTGCTGAAAATGTGGCTGACCGTGAGTTCCTTGCTAACTTCGTTAAAAATGAACTGAAAGAGCAAGTAAAACCTGGTTTTGGTTTAGGTAAACTTCAAACCATCGTATTTGAAGAAACTGTTGAAACTGAACTTCGTCAACCGACATTCATCACAGAATACCCTGCGGAAACTTCACCATTAGCACGTCGTAATGATGATAATCCACATATTACCGATCGTTTTGAATTCTTCATCGGTGGTCGTGAGTTGGCAAATGGTTTCTCAGAGTTAAATGACCCAATTGATCAAGCTGAACGTTTCCAAGCTCAAGTTGCCGAAAAAGATGCAGGCGATGATGAAGCAATGCATTACGATGCAGACTTCATTGAAGCGCTTGAATACGGCTTACCGCCTACAGCGGGTGAGGGTATTGGTATTGACCGTTTGGTGATGTTATTTGCCAATGCTGCAAGTATTCGTGAAGTGATCTTGTTCCCACATATGCGTCATAAAAACTAATCATAAAAACTAATTAAGTTTTGAAATGAAAAACCCGCTTAATGCGGGTTTTTTATTTTGTGCTTTTATTGAGCATTTTAATCGAAATGATAAAAAATTAGGGTAGATACAGTTTCGCCCTTGAATAAATGAGTTGAAAAATCTAAGGTGGGCTGTGAATTAAACTTGAGAAAAAGAGCATGTATTTAAGAAAGTCACTCTATGCTGCTGTACTGTTTGGATTATCAGTTCCTGTTTTTGCTCAGGGGATTGTATTAAATAATGAAGAATTACGCGCAGATTTAAATTGGTTAAATCAGCAAGGCGTCATTCAAATTAGCACCTCAACATGGCCGATGAGTGGTGATGAAATACAGCGCGCTTTATCTGCTGCAAAAGCGACGACATCTGTACAGCAAAAAGTATTACAAAACATTCAAAATAAATTGACTGCTGAAAATACACTATTAAAAGCCGAATTATTTGCTGAGTCAGATAAAAATAATTTACCGCAAAATTTTGGTGATCATCAAAAAGCGCAGTATCAAGGTGCACTTGAACTGAACGTTGGTGGTGAAAATTGGGATGGTCGTTTACGTGTAAATGCTGAAGATAAACAACAAATTAATAATGATCAAGATGTAAATGTAGAAGGCACATACATTGCCGGGAAGCTTTGGAACCAATGGTTAATTGCAGGTCAGATTCCGACTTATTGGGGGCCTGGTCATGACGGTAGTTTAATCCGTGGTGATGCGAGTCGCCCTGTGTATGGTTTTACTGCACAGCGTGCAGAACAGAATGCTTTTGAAACACCGTGGTTATCTTGGATCGGCCCTTGGCAGTATCAAGCTTTTGCTGGTCGATTAGATGACTATGCTGCGGTTCCAGATACGAATTTAATTGGTTTTAGACTTACAGCACAGCCATTACCATATCTTGAGTTAGGGGCTTCACGTACTTTCCAAATTGATGGGGAAGGGCAACCAGGAAGTGCTAAGGCGTATTGGAATGCATTCATTGGCAAAGATAATGAATGTACAGATACGGGTTGCGCGGGTGAAGGAAATCCCTCAAATCAATTGGCTGGTTTTGATGCGCGTTTGAATTTACAACCATTATTGCAAGTTCCAGCCAGTCTGTATGGCCAATATATTGGTGAAGATGAAGCAGGTGGTTTGCCTGCAAAAAGCATGTATCTTGCTGGGGTTGATTATTCTTCAAGTGTGAAAAATATGCCTTATCAACTCTATACTGAATGGGTCGATACTCGAACCAATGGTGATGCTAAAGGCATTTCTTATAACCACCACATATATACAGATGGCTACTATCAACATGGCTATCCACTAGGTCATGCCTTAGGTGGTGATGCTCAAATGGTTTCAGTGGGTGGAAATATACGTATTGATCAACTAAACCGTCTAAATGGTCGTGTACTGTTTGCAAAAGTTTCTGAAACAGAGCGTGCTGCTTTGAACAACGCAGCATTTCCTGAAAAAGATGAATTGAAAGCTCTAGACTTAACTTGGACACATTATTTACGTCCAGATATGCCTTTAAAAATTAACGGTTGGGTAAGTGACTCAGATTTAAATGGTAATGATGGTGGAGTGTCAATTGGAATTGAACTACCATTAGATAACCGTTTATTTCATTACTAACTGATGTTACGCGCGTAAAAGTAATTACGCATTTTTAAAATGATTTTTTTAAGTCTATTCGACGGAGTCTTGCATCTAGGGTTTGAATAAAGGGATTAGCCTTCGGCTGGAGGTACTTTTGTTTCGGCAAAAGTACCCAAAACCATTGTCATCCGCAAAACTCGTTTACTAGCGTCAAATTACTCAAAGTATCGCAAAAACTTTTTTGATTAGAAGTAGTCCTGCCTCGAACAGTTGCGGATGACGTTACTGCGTATCGTTCTTTTATTTGAAGAAAATTGCGCTTCTGATGTTACTGCGTAACATCAGTTACTAATTTATATTCATTTTTAAAATGATGTATTCATTGAAAAGTCCGCTTATAGTGGACTTTTGGATATTGGTAGTTGCCAATTTTCAGACAAAAAAATACGCAATGATTGGGGTGTTCATTGCGTATAACAACGAATCTGTTTTCACAGGTTCGGTAAAGGAGAAATGTTATGAATTTAGGTATTCCTAAAACATAAATAGATAATAGAGTGAACGGTCAGTCATTTCATTGGTGTTCACGTTAAGTGATGTTACCTAACGTTAAAACTAAGGAGATTTTGTGAATACCTTCACAAAAAGTGCCTATAAAAAAGCCTTTCACATTGGAAAGGCTTAATTTTATAGAATTTTTTAAATTTAGAAGTGGAAAACACCCAGTCCAGATTTAATTTCATCTAACGTTTGTTGGGTAATATCACGGCATTTATCGGTACCGGTTTTTAAAATATCCATGATGTAGTCAGGATCTTTTTGCAATTCTAAACGGCGTTCACGGATCGGGCCGATCAGCTCTTTTAGCACGCCTTCAAGACGCTTTTTCACAGTACCATCGCCTAGGCCACCACGACGATAGTGTTCTTTCAGCTCTGCAACAGCTTCTTTATCAGGATCGAATGCATCGAGGTAAGTAAATACGACGTTACCTTCAACTTGACCTGAATCTTCAATACGTAAATGATTTGGATCGGTATACATTGCATTAACAGCTTTCTTGATATCTTTATCAGTCGCGTCAAGCACAATGGTATTGCCCAAAGATTTAGACATTTTTGCTTTACCATCAAAACCTGGTAAGCGGCCTACATTAGAGAGTAAAGCTTTACATTCAGGAAGTACGTCACGACCAATTTGACGGTTTAAACGACGAACAATTTCGTTGGTTTGTTCAATCATTGGAATTTGGTCTTCGCCCACTGGAACGACAGATGCTTTAAACGCTGTAATATCGGCAGCTTGAGCTACTGGATAGCATAAGAAACCTGCAGGAATATCACGCTCAAATCCACGCATTTGAATCTCAGATTTGATGGTTGGATTACGCTCTAAGCGAGAAACCGTCACAAAGTTCAAATACAACATGGTCAATTCATTCAATGCTGGTAAGCATGATTGAACGCAAATCGTGGTTTTGGTTGGGTCAATTCCTACAGCAAGATAATCGGTTGCGACTTCAATAATATTGCGACGAACTTTTTCGAAGTTATCGGCATTATCAGTTAAGGCTTGAGCATCAGCTAAAAGAAGATGTTGATGATGCGAATCTTGTAAACCTACACGTGAACGTAAAGAACCTACAAAATGACCTAAATGTAATTGTCCAGTCGGACGGTCGCCAGTCAAAATCACTGGACGATTATCTTGAGTACTCATTATCTGTTCCAAAGTGGTAGTCAAAGCTACGGCTGATTTTCAAAGAATGTCCCCATTGTACGGCATTCTATTTTTGATTGTTACTGACACAGCACAATTGACTGAAAAATGGGTGAATATTTTGTTAATTATTAAAAAACTAAATACAATTTTAGCGTTAAATAGAATTAGAATATTAAAAAATGCCTAAAGGATAAAAATAATGGCGAGTAGCTTATTAATCTTACTTGATGATATTGCAACTGTGTTGGATGACGTTGCTGTGATGAGTAAGATGGCAGCCAAAAAAACAGCGGGTGTCCTTGGAGATGATTTAGCACTGAATGCACAACAAGTCAGTGGTGTCCGTTCCGATCGTGAACTTCCTGTCGTTTGGTCTGTCGCCAAAGGATCTTTTGTTAATAAATTAATTTTGGTTCCGGCTGCTTTATTGATCAGTGTGGTTGCACCTTGGCTGATTACACCGCTTTTGATGATTGGTGGTTTGTTTTTGTGCTATGAGGGTGTGGAAAAAGTCCTGCATAGTTTGCATCATAAAAAAGCCAAAACAGAAGAAGTTGCTCGTGAAGAGATGACCCATATTGAAACGGATTTGGTGACTTTTGAAAAAGAAAAAGTCAAAGGTGCCATCCGGACCGATTTTATTTTATCTGCTGAAATTGTGGTGATTTCATTGGGTACGGTTGCAACTGCGGCATTTGGGACTAAGGTCATGGTGCTTTCGGTGATTGCAATTATAATGACCGTTGGTGTTTATGGTTTTGTCGCGATGATTGTCAAAATTGATGACTTAGGACTTTATCTCACGCAACAAGCATCACAATTTAAAAAGACCGTTGGACAAGGTTTGTTAGCATTTGCACCTAAGTTGATGAAGACATTGACCATTGTTGGTACGATTGCCATGTTTTTAGTGGGTGGTGGCATCATTACCCATGGTGTGCCTCTGCTACACCATTTTATTGAAGGCTCTGTGGATTATGCAGAACATATTCCTACAGTTGGCAGTATTGTGGGTGCATTAACACCGACTTTAATCAATTTAGTGACAGGTTTTATTGCAGGTTTAATCGTGCTGTGCGTCGTGTCTTTAGTTCAAAAAGTATGGCCAAAGTAGCAAAAGGATTAATCTGTAAACGCACGGATATCAACTATTTTATATAAGGAAGATCACTATGCGCTGGAAAGGTCGAAGAGTTAGTTCAAACGTAGAAGACCGTCGCGGTGGTGGCGGTGCAAAAGCGGGTGGTATCAGTATTCTCGGTTTGGTTGTAGCATTTGTTGCGTGGAAGTTTTTTGGTGTCGATCCGCAGCAAGCTTATCAGGCGACTAAACAAGTGACTTCACAGGGTCAAACGGCTGAAGTCAAAGGTTTGGATAATCCAACACCTGAACAACAAGAAGCGATGGATTTTGTTGGAACGGTTTTGGCCGATACGGAAGATACATGGACTAAAGTCTTCCAAGAACAGTTAAATGCCCAGTATAAAGCGCCTAAATTGGTCATGTTTAATGGTGTGGTCAACTCGGGTTGTGGTACAGCACAAGCTGCAATGGGGCCGTTTTATTGCCCAGCAGATCAGAAGGTCTATATTGATACTGCATTCTTTAAAGATATGCGTACGCAAATGGGCATCACGGGTGAACAAAATCAAACTGAATTGAGTCGTCAAGATCAGGCGGGTGATTTTGCGCAAGCCTATGTGGTTGCCCATGAAGTTGGACATCATATCCAAACGATTTTAGGTATTTCTGAGCAAGTCCAGCAGGCGCGTGCGCAAGCGTCTAAAGCTGAAGGTAATCGTTATTCGGTCATGCAAGAATTACAAGCAGACTGCTTTGCGGGTATTTGGGCGCATCATAATCAACAGCGTACCCAATTTTTAGAGCAGGGTGATGTAGAAGAAGCGATGGACGCTGCACATAAGATTGGTGATGACTATTTACAGAAAAGTGCAACTGGGCAAGTGGTCCCAGATAGCTTCACGCACGGCACCAGTGAACAACGTATGAAATGGTTCCAGACAGGGTTGAAATCAGGCAATATCAATAGCTGTGATACCTTTAACCAAACCATTTAAAACAAAAAAAGGAGGATGCAAACATCCTCTTTTTTTCATTGAAAAATAGATTGAAACTTATTTATTAAGAAATGATTTAAAGTTTCGAACAATACGATAGCTGACATACAATGCGGCAAATGCGAATAAAGCCACGCCAAAAACAGTATATTTAAGGCCTGAAATATCGTTTTGATAGAACTGTTTTAATTGGGCATCGCTATAGCGTAATTGTTGTTTTTGTCCAGTGCGGCTATTGGTGAAACTCACATTTTGGATATATTTAAATTGTCCAATTTTTAGTAAATCGAGGTGTTGAATTTGTCGGGTGTGTTGCTGATTAAATTCATCGAGACAAATATCTTGTGCATAGTTTTCACAATTCAGTTTGGCAAGATAACCATTATTCGCCAGCATGATAAAAATCGCACGATCGGGTGATTCATTATTGGAGACCAAAACCAATTGTTCTTTGGGTGTTGAATCCAGTGAGATCGTTTTTGCCTGACTAAAATAGTGCTCAGCACGTAAAATTTCCTGTAACTTGCTATAGCAAGTGAGGATCAGGGCCGCCGTAATGATAAAGATCACCGCAGCAAAAAAGAGTCGAAAAATAGTTTTAATGGTCTGATGCATAGGAGAAATAAATTAGAGGATAAAAATGCATAAAATCGATGCAGGCTTGCTATGTTAAATGATCTTGATAAAAGATGTGAAAAAAACTGAATTTATACACGGTATTTAGATAAAATTCGTTAAAATATTTTATTTTTAAATACCAAATAATTTAGTATTTATTTTTAAAATACCTATATCTCACTCTGTAGGCGACACAGCACCAAAATTGGGAACGAAATGGGAAATTATTTTTTTCTACAGGTTTTTACCGTTATTTTTGCACTTTCGATTGCAACCACCATTTTTAATAAACGTATCTTGGCTTTTCCACAAGCCATAGGTGTTCCCATTGTTTCTGCAATTTTTGTCTTTATTTTGCAATGGGGTGCGAGTTTACTCAATGGCAATCAATTTGTGACGATTAATTTACACAATATTGAAGAGGCAGTTCGTCATATCGACTTTTATGACTTTTTAATTAATGGCGTGATTTGTTTTATTTTGACCTCTTCAGCCTTGAAATTTAAAGTTTCAGATTTACGTTTACATTGGAAGCCGATCAGTATTTTGGCCAGTATTGCCTTGGTGCTTTGTGCGGTGTTTTTTGGTGTTGCTTTATATGGTTATCAGTTCTTAATTGGTCATCATGTTGATTTATTGGTGTTGTTATTATTAGGCGCTGCTTTAGGTGCGACTGACCCAATTGGGGTTAAAGGTGTATTAAGTTCTGTACGTGCCCCACATCATTTGATGGTGAAATTAGAAGGCGAATCGCTCTTTAATGATGCCATGTGTATTGCTGTGTTTATGACTTTACTCAATGTTTTGCAAGGTGAACATTTTACCGTCATTGGTACGCTTGAAACACTGTTATATGAAATTGTTGTTGCAGTCATTATTGGTTGGGCATTTGGTTTAGGGATTTTACGTTTACTCCGCGGTAAACATGAAATGGAGTCCTTGATTTTAACCACAGCATTATTGGCAAGTGGTTCATATCTAGTCGCTTTATTCGCACATGCATCTGCACCAATTGCATGTGTTATTGGTGGTCTGATCGTTGGGAATAAATGGAAAGAAATCCTCCAAGACCGAGAAATCAGGGAAGTGAACCATTTCTGGCATACGGTGGAAGGGATCATCAATTCCTTCTTATTTACCCTGATCGGTCTCGAGTTATTTATCTTAGATTTAAGTATCAGCTTAATTTTAGGCGGTATGGTGGCGTTTATCATTTTGCATGCATCGCGCTTTGCAGCAAACTATTTATCTTTTGCATTCTTCCCAAGTTTCCGCAAAAAAAGTTACAACGGTAGCCTTGCCATCTTATCGTGGGGTGGGGTTCGTGGCGGTATTTCATTGGCCTTAATCCTTGCTGTTGCCAATATTCCTGAACTCAGTGAATACAGCAGTATTTTGATTGGATATACATTTATTGCAGTCTTAATGTCGGGCCTCGTGTGTGGCCTAGGTTTACCCGCTGTGATGAATGCTTTTTATTACAACCCGAATGAAGAAACCAAAGGTTTCAAAGGTTGGTATCAAAGAATGTGCCATAAAATGAATAAAAAGGGTTTCCAATATATCGTGGGCGAAGATATACATGGTAATGAAACCATCACGGTATATAACCCAGAAGCATTAATAGATACCAAAGCGGATGATGGTGTTGCTGCTGTACATAATCCAGAGAAAGTGCAAGAAGTTCGTCGATTAGAAAATCCCGAAAACTTCTAAATTGCTTTGTTCGATTTAAAAAAAGGAAATGCTTGAGCATTTCCTTTTTTTATTTCTAGCTGTGTTCCATCATGAAACAGCAAAATGTGGGAAATTATGACTGGTCATTCAGCAGGAGATAAAAACATATTGATATTGCGATTAGCTATCAAAAAAGTTCTGATGGACTACATCTACTTGTTGACTCTATAGGTTTGAAGTTATTAGCTGAAGGTGAATCGAAACCTAATAAACATCAGTCTGAAGGTCGACGACAATGGCGTAAACTTCGTATTGGTATAGATGCTGAAAACATTGCAAACATGGACAATTCAGCTCATGACAACAATGTCAGCAGTTCATAAGTACTAGAAAACTTACTTGCATAAATTTCACCTAGTGAGCCAATGAATTCTAGCTATACCGATGGCGCATATGACACAAAATGCTGTAGGCATATCATTTCAGATTTATAAGCACTCTAGTCATTCCTCAAAGAAAAAATGCGAAACCATGAAAAGACAAAAAACTGTGGCTTTGGGAAGAAATGAATTCTTAAAGACAGTCCGACGTGTAAGGTGTGCCGTCATGAAGCTTTTAGTCACATCATGATAAAGTTTATTTGAAGTTCTGCTTTAAATGACGCTGTCTTTTTGCATAAGAAATACGATATCTCGCCATGTTTTTAATTGCATAAATGCGCTCTCTACCAAGGGGCGATATTTATACAAATGGTTGTCATAGCCCAAATGTGTCGATAAAGTTGAATTACTCACTTTGAAAAATACCGATGTGACTTTACAAGATCTAATCGATCACAACCAATTACTGTACTAGGGTCTGTTGACATTTGTTGATTAAAAAAATAGCGAGATAGTAAAATTAAATCGCCAAACCCAATTTTACACTCGCTATGCCTCGAACAATGCTAAATGATCAACACTGGTCCAAGTTACTT